>JASIBJ010000595.1 GCA_030045215.1 Streptosporangiaceae bacterium
CACGCGGTTCTCGGGCAGAGCGCGATGAAGCTCGAGCGGGGCGGGCTGACCCAGGTCAACGCGCTGTGCGAGGAGCAACCCGACCCGCGCCAGGCGCAGACGGTGAATCGCGAACTCAAGCGCGCGCGTGCTATCCGCGTCCAGCCACTGGAGATCGTCGATAGCGACAACCGTCGTCTTCTGAGCGGCCTGCGCGGCCAGGGCACGAGCCACCGCTGTGAGGACGGTCCGCCGGTCAGTCGGCGCCGCTTGCGGCTCACGAAGGACCAGGGAGTTGAAGGCGGCCGCAAGGGGCGGCGACAGCGAGCGGACCACAGTGTCGGCAATGGGGTCAAGCAACTCGGCTAGCCCGAGGAAGGGCAGGGCCGTGTCAGCCGGCCTCACCCGCAGACTCAGCACCTCGTGCCGGCGGTGCAGTGCACGCGCTATGCCCTGCTCCCACAGAACAGTCTTCCCGATCCCTGCCTCGCCTTCGAGGACCAGCGCGGCCGGGCCGTCGTCGGCTGCTGACACCAGCCAGTCAATCGCGGCAAGTTCGGCTGCCCGCTCGAGCAGGCCAGCTGCCCCGTCAAGCGCCGAAGCCAGCGCACTGGTGTCATGCGCCGCAGGCACCGCTGCGGCTGAATCCGCCCCCACGCTCTGCAATCGTAGGTATCGGGGCGGAACACCGGAAGTACGGCCGCTACGCCGGCCGCTCGTGCCGACGTGACGGCGATGCGATCCGAATCAGGCGTGCTAGGCGAAGTTGTAGGCAGCCTCAGGGTCGGCACGCACAACGGCGTCGAGCCCCTTGGCATCCTCGCCGACGAGGATCCGCCAGGACCCTTTTCGGACTTCGTCGAGTATCGTCGCGGCTGCCTCGGCCGCGCTCACCGGCGCACTGTCCCGGAAGGCGTCGCCGGCCCGCGCCATCAGCTGGCGCAGCTCATCGAGCGATGCTCCCTCGGCCACCACGCCGAAGCGAGTCATCGAGGCACGCCTCCCCTCGACCTCCTCGTCGCTCATCTGCTCAGGTCCTGGCCCGCCGAGGATGCGGCGGGAGTTGGTGACGATGTCGGTGCCGATGTGCCCGGGCATCACGACGGCCACCCGGACATGCGGGGCGTTGATGCGCAGGTCCTCGATGAGCGCTTCGGAGAATCCCTTGACCGCGAACTTGGCCGTGCTATAGGCAGTGTGCGGTATGCCCGGGCCTAGCGATGCCCAGAAGCCATTGACACTGCTGGTGTTGACCAGGACGCCCTCGCTGCTGGCGATGAGCAGTGGCAGGAACGCACGGGCGCAGTAGTAGACGCCCCAGAAGTCGATGGCGAATGTTCGCTCCCACTCCTGCCTGCTGTCGCGGATGAAGCTTCCGGCCCCCCCGATACCCGCGTTGCTGAAGACAAGGTTGAGGTGGCCTGTCGCGTGCTGCTCGAGAACCTCGTCGCGGAATCGCAGGACCTGCGCCTCGTCCGCGACATCGCACAGATGACTGGTGACCCGGATGCCCGGCGGTGCCCCGGCCTGTGCCAGCGACACGGTCTCCGAAATGGCGTCGGCGTTCAGGTCGCAGGTCGCGACCGAGCAGCCCTGTGCTGCCAGCTGACGGACCAGCTCGCGGCCCATGCCTGAGCCACCCCCAGTCACCACGGCGAGCTTTCCGGCGAACGACTCCACAGCCCTGCTCCCTCCCACCACCCGTGGTGGCCGGCCCGGGCGCGGCCACGTCCTCGCCCTAACCAGGCTGGGCGGCTGGGTCAGGGATTTCAACTGGGATTCTGGCAGGTCCCCGGGGCCTTTGCCCGGACTAGGCCTCATTCAGCGCGCCCGGATCATGACCGAGTTCGGCTGCATGAAAACCCGCATCGCCTACGACGAGCACATCGCGCCGAAGGGGCTAGCGCGCGCCCATGCCGCGGACGGAGTCGGCTTCGATCGTGAGGATCATCCTTGTCTCAGGGCGTCCGCTGAAGTTCGGATACGGCCGGCCGAGGTACTTGCCGGAGATCTCGTCGATGTTCTGCGCGCCGCCTTCGGTCGTGGCGGCGACGACGCGGCCGCGCACGGCGAAGTAGCGCCTGGTGTGGTCGGCGTCCACGATGTTGACCGCGACGCGCGGCTCACGGGCGACGTTGCGTGCCTTTTGCGACCAGTCCGGGGTATTGATGAGGATGTTCTGGCCATCGGTGCTGACCCAGGTCTGGGTGAGCTGCGGCGAACCGTCGGGCATGACAGTTGCCACGAAGCACAGGCTCGGGCGGCGGAGCAGGTCAAGCAGCTCATCCGGTAGCGGTACTGGCACGAAAACTCCCTCAGATGCGGGCCGCGTCATCCGCAGACGGTAGCGGACCGCACTGCGCTCGCGCGCCCGCGCCCCGGCGTGGGCTCGGCGGGACCTGCGGGGCAGGGCGGCCGGGGCATTACTGTCTCGTGGCGGCGGGGCGGCGATTCGGGCATGGCAAGCCGCCGACCTGGCGCTGGTCAACCCGTTGCCAGTGCAGATGACCTTCACGACCGAGACGGCCGCAGCCTGACACCGCCCTCCCGCATACACCGGCTGGCGGCGACTGGTAGACGTCAGGTCACGTGCGGTAACTCCCGTGCCGGAACTCGTCGGCGAGATCCGGGCGGGACGGATGCCAATCGAGCTCGGCTTGTGCCTTGGCGGCGTCCGTGGCCTGGTCGAGCAGGAGGACTTCGGCGAAGGCGTCGCCCAGGCGTGCCCTGGCCTCATCGTCCGAGCCGGCCACCGCTCCTGGAGCGCCGTCCGCCACGGCCGCGGCCTCTGTTAGCTCGGCAACGGTCGGGTTCGACGCGTCGCTGACGAGGTAGCGGCCACGCGCCGACTCGTCTTCCAGGGCGCGCCGGAAGAAGTCGGCAAGGTCCGCGACGTGCACCGTGGACCAGTGCTGTTGTCCCGTGCCGAGCATGATCAGGTTTCCGGCGTCGTCGCGGGGCGAACCGAGAACGATTCCCGGCATCCCTCCGCCGCCGTCACCGTAGGCGGTGCCGGAGACGACGACGACTCCGCGCATGCCCGTCGCGTCGAGCACCCGGCTTTCGATCGGTACCTTCCATGACACCATCGCGGGCGCCTTGATGGGAGACTCCTCGCTGATGGCGAGGTTGTTCCCGTAAATCCACGAGCCGCTGATGTGGAGATATGGTTTGCCGGTTCCGGCGAAGGCGTCGGTCACGGCGTCGACTACCGCGGTGTCGAGGTTCGCGCTGGTCGCGTCCCCGGGGCTCGCCGTGTGGATCGCTCCGTCAGCGTCGCTGAGCTCGCTCGTGAGCCCTTCGCGGTCGTAGAGGTCGACTACTGCCGGCGTAGCGCCGATGGCTGCGACGCTGGCTGCCTGGTTCTGGTCGCGGACGACTGCGGTCACCTCGTGGCCGTGCTGCAGCAGATCGGTAAGTATGTGAGAACCGATGAAACCGGTAGAACCGGTAAGCACTACGTTCATAATCTGACATCCTCTTTCCCGGCTCGTCGGAGCAGGTCCTGGCGGCACCGCGGTCAGCAGCTGTCATGCTCGCTCGCGGTCCATGCCCCCCAGAATTAGCCGCCGCCCGGTGAAACCGCATCGCCTGGATCTGGTGAGCCCAGGCGATCGCGGCCAGCGATGACCGGGGCGACAGCGATCCGTGGCCGTCCCCGTGAGCGTTGAACGAGGCTTGTCAGCTCATTGCCGGTACGTGCCGGTTGGGTGGCTCGTGAAGGTTAGGGGCTTAGGTGGCGGTGCGGCTAAATGCCCGGGTTCGGGTCATCCAGAACGGCGAGCAACAGCCCGCCGATCATGGCCATGTTCTTGTGGAACTGGATTCGCTGCGCCTTGCGGGTCGCCGGATCCTCGATCGTCCAGTAAACGTGCCCGGCGATGGTGGTGGGGATCAGCGAGCCGGCCAGGGCCAGCGCGGATAGCCGCGGGGCGATCCCGAGGGCGAGCAGCGCTCCGCCGACCACCTGCACGCCGGCGTTGAAGCGGACGACTTGCTCGTCGTCGTCAGGAAGCGGCGCGACCTTGCGGATCGCTGCCAGCACTCCGGCAGCCTGATCGACGCGTACGCCCGGGTCCTGCAGGGCGTCGAGGCCGAGCAAGACGTATGTCGACCCGGTGAGCATGCGGGCGGCGGGCCGCAGTGGCGCCAGCATGCGCGAAGTGGTAGTCATTGCGCCTCTATACGCTTCGGGATCTCCGTCAGCAGGACTTTACATGTCGTGATCACCGTGACTGCCTGGCAGGGGCGGCGGGCTGGCGCCACTGCCGCGACCATCGACGGCACAGCCGCCGGAGGGAAGCGATCGCTCAGGAGGTCGTCGAGCGCCGGCGGTAAACCGTTGACCCGTCGACGTCGTCTAGTGACGGATGGCGCATTGCGTTGTGAGTGCGGATCCAATGGCCACTACCACGACAGAGGAGAAGGCGCACTGATGACAGCGACGCTTCAGGAGATCCTGCTCGCGCCAGGCACACAGCCCCTGGTGGCCGACGATTGCTTCCAGCTGGTTGACCAGCAGGTGGCCGAGTTGTCGGGGGTCTCGGGGACCGCGGTCAAGCTCGCGTACAAGACCGTCAACACCTTCAAGCCAGGGCACGTCCGCTTCATGGTGGAGTCGCTGCTGCCTGAGCTGGTTGAGCAGCTGGAGCCGTATTGGGCGGACTTCAACTCATCCGGCGGCTCGGAGTTCGGTGACTACCTGGCCAAGCGGGGGAGCGAGGTGGCGGACGCTCTGCTGGCGGTAACCGACAGGCGGGCCGCACGCTCCGGGCGGCCGACGATCATCAAGGCCTACGGCACGGTCAGGGGCAGTGCGGCCAGGCACGTGGAGGCCACCCTCCCGCAGGCCGGCGAGCTGATCGTGAGGTACGCCAACTAGGCGACTCCCCGGCTGCCTGCGATGACAGCTGAGGAATCGCGTTCGGTCACTGATGTTTGCGGGACCGGGATGCCGGACCAGCGCCATGTGGCTGCGGCATCTTTGCTGTGATCGCCCGGCGAGCCGACCGTGGTTTGGCATCGCCGCAAGTAAGCTCTTAGGGATCGGGTCGGCTGTCCCGATCCGCCCGCTTCCAGTGGTTTGACCGCAGGCGTGGCACCTCGGTACTTGCTAAAGTGATATCATTATGCTAGATAGTTGGTATCAAGCAAGTCATATGGAGGTGGGTCAGATGGCATCCGAGGTTGCGACTCAGAAAACCAGCCCGACTGTCAGGCCGGCACCGACCGAGAAGCCGGCCTGGTTCCTGCCGGGCATACCCATGCTGATACTCGGCATCGTCCTCATACTGGCGGCGGTCGGGCTGATCTTCGTTGCCTCCCACTCGTCGGGCGCGACGAGGATCGTCGTCGTGATATTCGACGTCTTGTTGTGGCTCGCCGGCCCGTTTGTCCTGCGCGGACTGACTCCGGTCGCGCCCGGGCGGGCCCGCGTCGTGCAGTTGTTCGGCAAGTACCGCGGAACGATCTGGGACTCGGGACTGCAATGGGTCAACTCGTTCACTGACCGGATCGTGGTGTCCACCCGGATCCGCAACCAGGAGTCGGCTCAGCTTAAGGTCAACGATGCGGACGGAAATCCGATCGAGATCGCGGCTGTGGTGGTCTGGCAGGTCAGGGACACGGCCCACGCTCTGTACGCCGTCGACGACTACGTACATTTCGTCACCATCCAGACTGAGGCGGCAGTCCGGCACATCGCGAACAGCTACCCGTACGACAGCCGGGGCACTGACAGAATGTCGTTGCGCGACAACGCGGACGAGATCACCCAGCGACTGGCGGCGGAGTTGACCGACCGTGTCGCGCAGGCCGGGGTCGATGTCATCGAGACACGTCTCACCCGGCTGTCCTACGCACCGGAGATCGCACAGGCCATGCTGCGGCAGCAGCAGGCGAGCGCGGTGGTGGGCGCGCGGTCGCGAATCGTCGAGGGGGCGGTCGGCATGGTGCAGATGGCGCTGCGGCGCCTTGAGGAAGAGAGCGTCGTCGAGCTGGACGAAGAGCGGAAGGCGGCAATGGTCTCTAAC
>JASIBJ010000596.1 GCA_030045215.1 Streptosporangiaceae bacterium
GCGATTCACTGCTCCGCGAGTTGCTTGATGTGGGTGACAGATGTGTGCAGGGTGGTGAACCCGAGGCGCTCGTACAGGGCCACCGCACCGGTAGCGGAGTCGGCGTCGACCGTGAGGCAGACGGCCGCGCAGTCGTCAGCCTTAGCGGCTGCCAGCGAGCACCGGATCAGCGCGGAGGCGATACCGCGACCGCGCGCGGCCCTCAGGACAGCGACGATCGCGATATAGGGCTCGCGGCGGCCGGTGGCGGCTGTGAACGCATCGTAGTCATGCGCGATGAGCACGCCCTGCGCGTCGCCGCCACGATAGGCGACGAAGCTGAAGTTCGGCCGGAACGCCTCTGACCCCACCATGTGCTGCCAGCTCTGCGCGGTCGTCTCGGTGGAGCCCCAGTGGTCGCGGAAGGCCTCATTCCTGATCTGCCTGGCCGCCTCACTAAGGTCGGCCGAGTACCCGACGATGCGGATCCCATCGGGCATGGCGGCCTCCGGCAGGTCCGCACCCAGGTCCCGGCTCATGAAGTGGAACCACCGGGCCGGCTCGTAACCGACGGCGGCGAGCAGCGCGACGGCGTCCGTCTGGCCCGCGGGGCAACTGGCGAGGAGAGCGAGCGGGTGGCCGGGGTGCCATGCTCGGTGCAGCGGAACCGCGGCCTGCTCGGCCCAGCCGAGTAGCCGCGATCCCAGCCCGCGGCCCCGATAGTCCGGGTGCACGCCCGCCGAGAGGTGCATTTCGTGCCGGCCGGTGATCGCTGGGCGGGCCTCCAGCCCTGCATAGGCGGCCATGCGGTCCTGGTCGAACACGGCGATCGTTCCGTGCTCGGGATCGACGCCCGGATATCGCAGGAATTCCGCCAGGTCATCGGCGCCGAGGATCTCTTCGGTGCCGTAGGACTCCTCGATGGCCAGCACGAGCCTGGCCCACTCGGCCCCGTCTTCGGCAGTGATCGCCCGCCACTGCAACGCCAGATCAGTACTCACCCAGGCGATAGTGCCGGGCGCGCGGCCCAGCGCACAACACCATTTGACCGACGCCGACTGCCTCACCTCCGTAGCCCGCAAGATCCTGCTGGCAGGAGTGGCGGGCCAGACATACCAGACAAGCGAATGACCGGGAGGACTAGTGATCTACTCCAGGCCGCGCAGGGAAAGGTCCGGGTTCGGCCAGGCCGGATTCGTAGCCGAAGATGACTGCGTGGACGCGGTCGCGCAGGCCCAGCTTGGCCAGCACTCTGGCGACGTGGGTCTTGACCGTGTTATCCGAGATATGCAGGCTCGCGCTGATCTCCGCATTGGACAGGCCCCGGATGATCAGGCCCAGAACCTCGCGTTCGCGGTCCGTGAGCTGGGCTAGGACCGGGGCACCGGGCCGGGTGCCGGGCCTGGGACCGTGCGCGAACAGGCCGATCAGCCGGCGGGTTACCGACGGTGCGAGCAGGGCATCCCCGCACGCAACTGTCCGAATCCCGGCCAGCAGATCCTCCGGTTTTCCGTCCTTGAGCAGAAATCCGCTGGCGCCGGCGGCCAGGGCGTCGTAAACGTACTCGTCGCGGTCGTAGGTGGTCAGGACCAGCACCATTGGCGGGCCTGCGTCCGAGGCGATGGCGGCGGTGGCTGTGATCCCGTCCATTAGGGGCATGCGAACATCCATCAGCACGACGTCGGGACTCAGCGCCGCGGCGGCGGCGACCGCCTCCGTCCCGTCGGCCGCCTCCCCGACCACCTCGATGTCGGGCTCCAGCTGCAGCACAGAACGCAGCCCGGCCCGGATCAGCGGCTGGTCATCGCAGAGGAGCACTCGGATCGTCATTGCACCGTCTCCGACTCCGCAGGCACGTCCACCGGGAACCGATCTTGGCCGGCCGGGCCGTGGCCCGGCGGCCCGTCGGCTTCTGGTACGGGCAGCCACGCTCGCACCTCAAACCCGCCGTCCGGGCGGTTGCCAGCCTGCAGCTGCCCGCCAAGCCGCCGCACGCGTTCGCGCAAGCCGGGCAAGCCCTGGCCGCCCGCCTCGCCAGGCTCAGCGGGCCAGGCTGCGGGCGGGCGCTCGCGAGCAGGGCCATCATCGGCGACCAGCACTTCGAGCTGCCCGTCGAACCGGCGGAACCGGACCAGCGCCGAACGCGCGGCCGAGTGCCGCAGCACATTGCTCAGGCTCTCCTGGACGATGCGGTAGATGGCGAGATCCAGCTGGCCGGCCAGCTGCCCGGCTGACCCTTGGAAGGTCACCGTCAGGCCAGCCATGGCTAGCCGGTCCGCCAGCTTCGGCAACTGCGCCGTCCTGCGCATGGTAGCCGGGCCGTCGCCGCTGCCCCGAATTACGCCCAGAGCTTCCCGGATCTCCGTCATCGCCTGTCGGCTCGCGAGCTCGATGCCGCGCAGAAGCGTGATGTCGGGCCGTCGCCCTGACTCGGCGACGATCCGCGCCGCGCCGGCCTGCAAGGCCACGACGCTGATGTGGTGTGCGGTGATGTCATGCAGCTCGGCGGCGATGCGAGCCCGTTCATCCGCGGCGGCGGCTCGTTCCCGGCCGGCACGCTCGGAGTCGAGTGCGGCCGAGCGTTCCGCTAGCGCCGTCACCACGTCACTCCTGGCGCGCTCCCGTTCGCCTAGAGCCCAGCCGGCTGTCAAAACAGCCAGCAGAACCACGATCAGCTGCAGCCCGGCCAGATGGCCGCCGATGCCAGCGGCAGTCCCCTGGCTCACCGGGAGGCAGCGCAGGCGCGGGCCGGCCACGCAGCGTATTCCAGCTACCGCCCTCGGGGCGGCGCCGATGAGGTAAGCACGCGATAGGCCGACGCTGAGCGCGAACCCAGAGACCAGCAGTGCGGCCCTGCCATGCCGGCGGCTCCCGCGTGCGGTGAACGCGTACAGCGCTATGACTGGTGCCGCGAACACCAGCAACGGGACCTGCACGCCGCCGGAGCGCTGCACCGGCAGGAACGCCATCAGGAACGCGCAACCCGCGGTCACGGTCCCCCAGATCTGCGCCGGGAACCGGCGCCGCCACGCGAGCAATACCGTCAACACCGCGGCAGCCAGCGCCCACCAGTAGCGGGCTAGGCCGTCACTGACACCCAGCCGCCACGCCAGTGAGGCAAACACGCAGGCCGACAGGAGCAAGACGGCCCACGGCAACCGCGCGAGGAACGGCGGCGCGGCGGGCTCGGTCCTCGACCTGGGCTCGCTCATGCGGTGAGCATATGAATCCCTGGCCAGTACGGCTACCGCCCGCAACGGCGATGCCCGTCGCTCGTCTCGGTGACCGGGGTCACCCTGAATGACGAGCGAAAAGATCGCCTGGCGGCTGGACGCGCGCATTATCGCCCGGCCCGTAGCCTGCCTGACAAGCACTGGAAGCGCCACTGGCGCCACCCACAGGACGTGGTATGACCGCTGCAGTGACGGCCACCGGGCTCGGCAAAAGGTACCGGCGGCGCTGGGCGCTGGCTGGCTGCACCCTCAGCATCCCAGCCGGCCGGGTGGCCGGCCTGGTCGGACCGAATGGCGCGGGCAAGACCACGCTCCTGCATCTGGCCGTCGGGCTACTTCAGCCCTCGGCCGGCACAATTGAGGTACTCGGCGGCGTTCCGGGATCAGGGCCTGGGCAGCTGGCCCGGGTAGGGTTCATGGCCCAGGACTCCCCGACGTACCCGACGTGGTCGGTAGCTGATCATCTCCGGTTCGGCGCGGCCGCTAACCAGCGCTGGGACGCCCGGTTCGCCGCCAACCGGGTGGCCCGGCTCGGACTGGATCCTGCGCAGCGGGCCAGGAAGCTGTCTGGCGGACAGCAAGCCCAGCTCGCGCTGACCCTGGCACTGGCCAAACGACCCGAGTTGCTGCTCCTGGATGAGCCGGTGGCACGGCTAGACCCGCTGGCCCGTCGTGAGTTCCTGCAGGAACTGGCAGAGGCAGCAGCAGCGCAGGAACTGAGCGTGGTGCTGTCGTCCCACCTGGTCGCCGACCTTGAACACATCTGCGACTACATGATCGTGCTGACCAGCGGCCAGGTACAAGTGAACGGTCCGGTCACCGACCTGCTGGCCAGCCACTACGTGGTAGCAAGCCAGTGGCCCGATCCCGGCGCGCTGCCCGCTGGCAGCCAGCTCATCCACGAAAGCGGCCAGGGTCGGCATTCCAGGCTGGTGGTCCGTGTCCCAGGACCGGTTATCGAAAGAGCCTGGAGCGCGTCGCCCGCCAGCCTGGAGGACCTGGTTCTGGCGTACATGGCCCGCCCAGCCGGCCGCAGCCCGGCGGAGGAGGTAGCCCGATGCTCTGGATAACCTGGCGCCAGTTCCGCGCCCAGACGATCGTCGCGGCCGCCGCGCTGGCCGCCACCGCCGTCACACTAATACTGTCGGGGCTGCACATAGGCCGGCTTTATAGCGCGACCGTCGCTCGCTGCCGCGCCCGCGGAGACTGCGGCATCGCCCAGCAGAATTTTCTCACCCAGGTCAATGCCAATCTCAGCAGTCACCTGCCATTGCTCTTCGGCACCGCGCTCGTAGCCGTACCGGCCATTATCGGCATCTTCTGGGGCGCGCCGCTGCTGACCCGCGAGCTGGAATCAGGCACCCACCGGCTGGCCTGGAGCCAGGGCATCACGCGCACGCGCTGGCTCGTGGTGAACCTTGCTGTCATCGGCACAGTGAGCATGGCTGCCGCCGGGCTGTTCAGCCTGATGGTGACGTGGTCGGCGAGCCGCATCGACGCCGTCAACATGGACTGGCTGCAGCCTCCTGTCTTCAGCGAACGAGGCATTGTGCCGATCGGATACGCAGCCTTCGCCTTCGCGCTCGGGGTCACCGCGGGAATGCTGATCCGGCGCACGGTGCCCGCCATGGCCGTCACCCTTGCGGTCTTCACCGCCGTGCAGTTCGCGATGCGGGCGATCCGCCAGTACCTGATCCCCCCAGCCCACGCCACCTCGGCAATCACAAGCCTGACCAGCCTATTCATCCGGCTGGCCCCAAGCGGAACCGGCCAGCTGTCGGCAACACCGGCGGCAGACATTCCCGGTGCCTGGATTGTCGGCTACCAGACCGTCAACGCGGCCGGCCAGGCGGTTGACAGCATCCCCGTACCAGCTACGGGGCCGCTGTCTATCCAGAGCTGCGGAGCAGGCCAAGCCGACTCCCAGGCCTGCCTCGTCGGCCTCTACAAGGCCGGCTACCGGCAGCTGCTGACCTATCAGCCCGCAAGCCGGTTCTGGGCCTTCCAATGGTTCGAGACCGCGATCTTCCTCTGTCTGGCCGTCGCTCTCGCCGCGTACTGCATCCGGCGGATCCGCCGCACCTCCTGAACCCAGCCAGGTCGGCAGCCGGCAACTTCAAGCGGATGCGAATGCTCACTGTCATCGCCTTGAGACAGGCGCGTATGTCTTGTTACCCGAGTCTCATCGCTGCACTTAGTCGTTGTTGAGCAGCGGCTCGAGCAGGTGGCCATACTGCTCAGGGAAGGCCCTGATGATGGTCATCGGATTGGCGTATTCCTCCCACGACACGATCCTGCCGTCGTGCCAGTCGAAGCGGAACACGTAGACATTCTGATAAGGGCGCCCGTCCGCGGTGACAAAGTCACCCCTGGCCTGCACGAAGGTCGTGCCTGCGTCGGCGGAGACCGTGATCCGTCGGTCGATGAACCTGGCCGATCTCATTAGTCCGCTGATCGAGCCCAGGCGTGACGCGACGGCCTCCGGGCCGCGGGCTGGCTCACCGTCGCCGGTGCTGCCGAAGGACATCGGAGCGCTCCACACGACCTGGTCGTCGAGCATGCCGGCGACCCCCGCCCGGTCTCCGGCTTCGAGGAGGTCCAGGAACCGACTGGTCTGATCGGCGAGTTCGGCTGTCCGCATGGTTCCCTCTACTTTCTGGTACTTAGTTCCAGATAGTATTGGATACCTGCAGGGCTCCGGTGTCAAGCAGTGCCTTAGACTGGGACCCATGACCGACAAGCAGGCTCCGGTCGGCTCGCTGACGGACCGGAAGCGCCGCCGCGCCAAGGAGGCGATCCGGCGCGCTGCACTGGAGCTGTTCAGCGAGCGGGGATTCGACTCCGTCAGCGTCACCGACATCGCCGAACGCGCGGAGGTAGGCAGAACGACCTTCTTCCGCTATTTCGGCGACAAACAGGAGGTCCTGTTCAGCGACCCGGCCGAGGCAATCGCCGATACCGCCCAGTCCCCGCCAGCGCCGACGGAGCGGATCGGGTCCTCCATGACCGCCGCGCTGGCCGCGGCCCGGCGGCTGGTGATCGGCTACGTCGAGGGCATAACCGCCGATCCCGGCGCCTACCAGCGGCATCAGGAGCTCGTCGGCAGCTACCCCGAACTGTACGCTCGCAGCCTGGTCAAGCAGCGGCGCTACGCAGACGCGCTCACCAGCCGGCTGCAGAGCTGGGGGGCGACCCCTTTTACTGCACGCCAGGCCGCAGAAATCGGGCTCGCCTGCTTCTACGCCGGTCAGGCCGCGGCGCAAGACAACCCGAGAACCCTCACCCGCCACATCGAGCGCGCCTTCGACCAGCTCCGCAGCTAACCCGCGGGGACGCGCCAGCCCTTCGACTCGCCGCTGTCTGGCTGGCGCGGCGTGGAAGGGACGCGATGAGAACTCGGGTGACGTTCGACATCGGTGACCCGCATGCCTGGCCGCGTTCTGGGCTCGGTCCTTGGCGCCGAGGCCCCGGCTCTTCTTTCTAAGGTCGTTAAGGGGCACTTAGTCTCGACAACTGCGTGCCGAGTACGTTGGCAGTGACTCAGGGCTCGGCGGGCGTTACCGTCGATGGCGAGCCGCCAGCAGGACGTCGAGGGCGAGAGTTTCCGTTGAGGCAGACTGGCTGCGCACGACATCCCGGCGGGACAAGCTTGGCGCAGGCATCACTTACCTAGGGAAGGCGAGATGGCCGAGAGAGCGCCCTTCACGATCGGTGCGCAAGCTAACTGTACGGACGGCGACTGTGGCCACCTGACCAAGGTGATCGTCGATCCGGTGGCGCGCGCCCTGACACATCTGGTGGTCAGGCCACGGCATGGGCGCGGGCCGGACCGGCTGGTCCCGATCGAGCTTGCCGAGGGTGCGCCGGGCGAGGTGCGCCTTCGCTGCACCAGGGCCGAGTTTGATGAGCTCGACCCCGCTGAGGAAACCGAGTTTCTGCCCGGTGGCCACGGCTACGTCCCGTACGGGCCGGCGGAAACAGGCGTGTGGCCCTACTACGGCCTGGGCAGCGCCGCCATGAACGCACAGATCGCTGACGCGGCGCCCCACGTCGTGACATATGACGCCGTGCCGCTCGACGAGGTCGAGATCCGCCGCGGCGATCACGTGCACGCGACCGATGGCAGCATAGGCCGGGTTCAAGGACTCGTTATTGAGCCAGCAAACCACCACGTCACTCACGTGCTGCTTCAGGAAGGTCACCTGTGGGGCAGCAAGCAGGTCGCGATCCCGATAAGCGAAGTCCGCGGGGTGGAACCCGAAGGCATCCGCCTCAGTATCAGTCGGTCTGAGGTCGAGAACCTGCCGCCTGTAACGCTCGACAGGCCGGCGGACCGCTAGCGGGGACCTGGTGTCTTCTCAAAGCCTGCCGCAATCCCCGCTGCCAGTGGGCGTTCTGCGACCCCGTCCCCTAGCGTGCGCGCGTAGTGCGAGATGAAGGTATCTGGCACCCGTCGGGCGCGGTTCAGGTAGTCGCGATCGCGGTGGGCGATCAGCCCGCAACCCTGTCCTGCGATGGGGTGCTACATCGATGCATATGCTGGTTGCCCCACTGCCGGGTCGCCTCGACGATTGGAAGGACAGACTTCCCGTACTCCGTCAGGGAGTAGACGACCGGAGCCGGAACCCGTCCGCCCGACCGCCGGTCAACGATCCCGTCCGCGATGAGTTCGCGCACCTGCTCGGCTAGGACCTTCGCGGAGATGTCGGGAATCAGTCGCCGCAGGCCCGCGAAATGCTTCGGCGAATCTGTGAGCCAGTAGATGATGATCAGCTTCCACTTGCCGCCGAACGCGGCCTGTGCAGCCGTCAGTGGACACCCGTCGACGAGGTTCGGACGACGCCGGTCGTTACCTTCAGGTGCCTTCTTACTCTGATCCCGCACAGCCCTTACTGTGCCACTATGACCGAGCCCGAACCAACCGCATCCGGTGCGCCGAATCCCGTGGTCGAGGTACGGACGTACCGCACAAAGCCGGGTCGGCGAGCCGAGTTCGTCAAGCTATTTCAAACCCGCACGGGCCCGGCCCAGCTGGGTTACGGCATGACCGTGCTCGGCCCACTGCTCCACACGGAAGACCCAGACGTAGTCGTCTGGCTGCGGGGTTTCCCTTCCGCCGAGCAGCGCCAGCCGATTAAGCATGCCTTCTATGAAGGACAACTGTGGAAGGAGCAGCTAGAGCAACTCGCCCTGCCGCTGCTGGCCGAGTACTCCGCAGTCGTGTGCGAGATGCCTCAGGACTTCCTCGACGGGCCGCTTCGCGGGGAACAGTGGCAGTGACGCCGATCGTCGGCGCTCAGGCTGGCACACGGCCGGCAGTAGTGGCTATGCGCTTGTCAAGGGGGCCGGGAAGGGTCTCATGTGCCGAAGCGGACCGGTTCTGCGACTGTTTCCAGCAGACCGGTCGCGGTGTCGTAGACGTGGCCGGAGACGGTAATTCTCGTCGAAACCTGGGGCGCGGAGAGGATCTTGTCGACATCGCGCCGGACAGTCTCGGCGGGAACGGTCACCGGCAGGGCGGATAGCTGCTGCTCGTCGTACCCGGTGCGCTGCGCGAATCCGTGCCGCAGGTCAGGATCTTCGAGCAGCCGGCTGCCGCAATCGGTGTGGTGGATAACCGCGGCCTCGAAGTACGGGCCTTCCGGAGCCTTGGCCTCGACGAGGTAAGCGATATAAGACAGGTCGAAGATTACGGCGTCGGTCGCGCGGCCGCCGACCGTCCGTGCCACGATCGCGTCGCCGAACTCGAGTCCAAGGAAGTCAGCGGGATCCACCCGCGGGTCGACGCAGGTAACGATGTAAAGAGCCTTGAACGGCAGGAACGGGAGGCGTGGAGTGTCGCGCCAGGAGCCGCTGGCGGCGAACGCTCTGTTCCGCTCCATCAGTGCGGTGATATTCGACATAGCGTCGCCCCCCGCGGTTGAGGTCGCATGATGCTTCATGCTCGGGCCTTGACGGGACGGCGCCAGCCGTCCGCTGTTCGGGCTAATACCAAGATTCGCCGCCAGCTCTGCGAGCGGGCATCACCCAGTTCGGGCGATTTCGCCGCCTTTCCTGACGAGCCAGGTCTGGGACGCCCCACCAGTGCGGTCGCGAGTGCGTCGGTGGTCTTCGCCAGTGGGTGGAGGACGCACGCTGGCGGCATGGCAACGCGCGACGAGCCGTGCTGTCGATCGGCGAGCTGCCAGCGGGCGCGGCGGCGCGGATGCAGACCTTGAGTCCGATTCCTTGCGCCTGCGTGCGGCTTCGGCCTCGACCAGGCGAGTACCGACTACGACAACTATCGGTGCTCACCTAAGCGGCCCGACCGGACGTGATCGGCCCGCACCGAGCACACCCAGGAGCCGACATGCCAGCTAGTCCGCCCACGGTGGACCGTGCGCATGACCATCCGCGAGGTCACGGCGCTCGTGAACTCCATCGCCGGCGAGGTGTGAGATGACAGTTCCCAAGCTCGACGACAAGGGCCGCATGGCGGATATCCCGCTTTCGCCTGAGGCCAAGATTACGGTCGAGCGCCGGGGCCCGATTATCCTGATCGGGGTTAACCGCCCGCACGTCTACAACCGGTTCGACCCGGACACCTGCTTCGGCCTGGCCAAGGCGTACTACGACTTCGGCAATGGCCCGAGCCTGCGGGCAGCGGTGTTCTTCGGCCACGGCGAAGACTTCTCCCGCGGCATCGACGTGGACGCCTTCGCGCCCCTGGCCAGGACCGGCGAGCCGTTCGCGGTGAAGGACGGCATGCTCGATCCTTGTGCCAGGATCCAGCACCTCAGCAAGCCCCCTGGTCGTGGTTGTCCACGGCGATACCTGGAACATGGGCCACGAACTGCACCTGGTGGCCGACATCCGGGTCGCCAGCGCCGACGTGCGGTTCGGCCAGGACGAGAACACGCACGGCCGGTTCCCTGGTGGCGGATCGGCCATCCGGTTTCCGCGGGAAGCGGGATGGGGAAACGCCACGCGCGACATGCTGACCGCTGACCACTGGGCCGCCGAGAAGGCCTATCGCATGGGCGTGACCCAGGAGATCGCCCCCAACCCGGCCGACGCGCTGAACACAGGGATCGGGCTGGCCCAGAAGATCGCCGCCTGCGGGCTGCTCGGCAGCAAGACCACGCTGGAATCCGCTCACCTGTCGCTCACGAGCCCGAAGCGGCGGCGTTGGGCAAGCTCAGCGCTTTGGGCTGCTCAACCACATCGAGACAGGCAGATTGGCGAACAGGCTGCACGCCCGAGCGCCCGGCCCTCGTCCCGACGGACTAAACCGGCGAACGCCGACCCGGCGAAGCTACCGTGCCGGTCAGGCTTCCTCGGGGCTGGTCTTGGAGAACGGGTCCCCCGGCCCTAGGTGGGTGCGGGTGCCGTCGTGGTCGAGGATGCACAGCATCTCCGCGGCTCCTTCCCGCACGCCGAACGCATGCGGCTCCATCGTGGAGAACTCGGCCGCCTCGCCGGCCCGGACGAGGATGGTCCGCTCGCCCAGTCGCAGCACGATGGTGCCGGACAGTACGGTAAACCAGTCCCGGCCCGGGTGGACGCGCAGCCTGGCGGGCACCTTCCTGGTCACCCTCAGCTTTGCGATTGTCATCCCCCGCGGGGCACCGGTCCGCGACAGCAGCCAGGTCGTCATGCCCCGTGCGTCATCCCGAAGCG
>JASIBJ010000597.1 GCA_030045215.1 Streptosporangiaceae bacterium
TTCTGCGCGCTCTACCGCCGCTTCGGATCGCTTGACCAGCCCGACCGGGCGCTGCAGTACGTGCGGTCGAGCGTGCTGAACGGCTGCCGGTCCGAGCTTCGCTCGCGTACGCGCAAGCCCCGGCGGGTCGCCTCGGCGCTGTCTCCGGACGCGGCCTCAGCCGAGCACGATGCCCTCGTCGGTGAGGAGCACCGCCAGGTGCTCAAGGCACTTCGGCGCCTGCCCGCCCGGCAGCGCGAGGCGCTGGTGCTGCGTTTCTTCCTTGACCTGCCTGAGCCGCAGATCGCGGAGTCCATGGGCGTCAGCCGGGGCACGGTCAAGTCCACAACGTCACGGGCGCTGGCTGCGCTCGCTCGTCTCCTGGGGGAAGACTCGTGAACACGCTCGAGGACAGGATCCGGGCGGCGACGCACGCTGCGGCTGACCTGGTCGCCGACAACTCCGCCCCGCCGCTGCACCTCTCGCGCGCAGCCGGCCGGACCAGCCGGTCCTGGCGGTGGCTTCACCGAGGCGGCCGCCTGGGCAAACCGCTCGTGCCGCTCGCGGCGGCGGCCGCGGTTCTGCTTGTCGCGGTCTCTGCCGTTGCGATTCCCCGCATCTTGGGCGGCCCCACCCCGACGTCCGACCGCGGCCTGGGTGCCGCGCCGCCTAGATACCTGGTGACCATCCATGTCGATTCCGACAACCAGCCCGATAGGAGCGCGGTCGCGATCATGCTTGCGCCTGAGTCAGGAAAGACGCTTCGGAGCTGGGCTGGACGGAGCGGGGGCTTCTTCTGGGCACTCGATGTCAGGAACGCCGTCAGTGGTGCGCTCACGGCCCAGGTCGAGGTCCCGCCTAGCTATAACTGGGGCGCGGTGGCCGCCCAGGGCCCGCGAACCTTCATCGCTAGTGAGACACAGATCAATATGGGCCCGCAGACGAGCTACTTCTACCGCCTCGTCATCAGCGGTGATGGCACTGTAACCAGCCTGAGGCGCGTGGGCCCTGGCGTGAACGGCGAAGTGGAGGCCGCGTCGGTCACTCCGGACGGCCGGTACGTCGGATACCTGACCGCCATCACCTATGGGCCGGCCGGGCAGGACGCTCGCCAAGAGGTGGTTCTCGCGAGCCTCCGCACGGGCGAGGTCATCGCGTCCTGGCCGGTTCCTGTCATTGACACTGTCGCCAGCCTGTCCCTTGACGCCGACGGCAACGCGCTGGCGGTCGGCGCGTACTACTACCGCTACGACTACCGCGACTTTCCCGGTGCGATCAATGTTGTCAAGCACGACCTGACGCAGTGGACGTCGGTGCTGCGACCCGCTACCTCCGGCACTTCCATCAACAAGGTGCCCGAGCTGCTGCCGCAGGCTTCCACGCTGGCGCTCAGCCCGGGCGGCGGCACGCTGTATGAGCTCCTGCAGGCCGGCCGCGTGAGTAGCCGGCCGCAGCTGGACCGGAATCTGGTGACGTTCTACCTGGCTGCCGTCAACGCCCGTACCGGCACGGTCGTGTCCGTGCTGCACGTGTGGCGGGCCGTCTGTGCCGTCTTCCAGCCCCAGCTTGCCTTGGACCCGTCCGGGTCTTACCTGCTGATCGCCGACGGCGCCAGCCTGGCCAGGGTCAGCGCCCAAACCGGCCGGTACACGGCGCTGCCCGGCAGTGTCCCCGAGATCCCCGCGAACGAGGGCGGCAAGTACCCGGTCGGCCAGAGTGCTGACATCGACCCGCTGGCGTGGTGATTCCCCTCCTGGTCCCGGTCGATCTGTCGCTCCGCGGGGCCCAACCCGACTCAGGCATCCCGGAACGTGAAGAGCCGTCCGCCTGGCAGCCCGGCGGAGGGCGCAGGCCTGCCAGGGCCGGATGGAGCGACTGGGGTCGTGTCCCGCCGGCGGCCCACGCCGACGCCCGTCAGCGTCTCCGTCGCTGGCGTCTCGAAGGCGATCTCCTCGAACCCGGCGTCGGCGAACCAGGACCTGATTGCCGGCGTGAGGTCAGGCTCGCGGCGATGCCGGGTCCAGATCACGGTTGCGGGAGCCCGGCACATGGCTGCCGCTGCCGTCGCGGTCCGGCGGATGTCGGTTTCGCTGACGTTCCCGAAGATCCCGCACAGCAACAGGACGTCCGCAGGCAGCGCGTCGGCGAAGGTGGCGACCAGGCCAGCATCGCCCTCGCGGACCTCGACCGCCTCGGCCAAGCCGGCGTCGGCTGCATGCTGGCGGGCAGTGGCCGCGTTCTGCGGGTTGGCCTCGACCAGCACCGCGGTGACGTCATCGCGCCGGGGATGACCGGGCAGCACGCCGAGCACGTCGCGGCCTTGGCCCGCGCACAGGCTCAGCAGCCGGATCGGCCCGCCGGGGGCGCTGGCCAGCGCGTCGGCGAGGTGACCTTGGACCAGCGCCAGCCGCGTCGCGAGCGACGATGTCGGGTCGTCGTAGCTGTTGTGCCAGGCCACCCAGTCACGCATGAGCTACAGCCCCAGCGCTTGAGCCAGGGCCTGGTATCCGGGCATCGGGTCGGCCTCTGCCTCAGTGAGCAGCTGGATGCACACGTGGTCCGCGCCCGCGTCCAGGTGCGCCTGCAACTTCGCGGCGACCCGGTCCGGGCTGCCGTGCGCGACGAGCGCGTCGATGAGCCGGTCGCTGCCGCCATCGGCCAGGTCGGCGTCGGTGAAGCCGAGACGGCGCAGGTTGCTGGTGTAGTTCACCAGCCCCAGGTAGGGATTCTGGACGCGCCGCCGGCCGAGCTTGCGCGCCCGCTCCTCGTCGGCGTCGACCACCACCTTGTGCTCGGGCGCGAGCAACGGTCGCGGGCCCAGGATCTCGCGCGCCCGCCGGGTGTGCTCGGGCGGCACGAGGTACGGAATCGCGCCGCCGGTACGGTCGCCCGCGAGCTGCAGCACCTTGGGTCCGAGCGCGGCCAGAACCACCCTCTCCGAGGGAACGTGGTGCCCCACCAGCTGGTCGATGTACGCGACGAGCGCGTCGTACGGGTTCGCGTACTGCTGCGTGGCTTCCGGGTGACCGGCACCGACGCCGAGGACGAACCGCTCCGGATGCCGCGCCTGCACCCTGGCGTAGGACTCCGCGACCAGCGGGGCGGCGTCCTTCCAGATGTTCACGATGCTGGTTCCGACGATCAGCGTGCTCGTCGCGTCGAGCAGGCTCTCCGCGATGGCCAGGTCGCCGTCGGGCGAGCCGCCGAGCCACAGGGCGCCGTATCCGAGTTGCTCGAGGCCGGTCGCGATCTCGGGCGTGGTCTGCCACGCACCGCGCCAGACTCCGAACCGTCCGAGCTGGTCACGTAGTTGCGCTGTCATGTGCCTCCTTCGGTCGGCCGTCCGCCCCCGTCGTGCGAACCCCGCTGCAGCTGCGGCTGTTCCCGCCGCTAGCGTGGCGGCGGCAGACCGATCAGGTCGGCCATCAGCTCCATCTGCTGGTCGAAGAACTCCTCGCGCGCATCGATCACGTTGTTGAACTGGCCGAACAGCTCCAGGCTGACGGTACCGAACATCTGGATCCAGCTGGTGATCCCGAGCAGCAGCACTTCCTCAGGGAGACCGGGCGCGATGTCGTCGCGGGTACGGGCCAGGTCGGCCCGAACCGCGTCGGTGAGCTGTGCCGCCACGTCGTTCCTGGCCGCGGCGCCGAGGCCGGTCGATGACAGCGCTCCCGCCGCATAGGCATCGGAGAGAATCCGCGCAAGCGCGACCGGAGTCCGGGCGGCCGCCGCGATGGTGTCCGGCGGCGCGGCGTAGCCCGGCACCGGGCTGCCATAGACCAGCGCGTACTCGGCTGGCTTGGCCAGCGCCCACCGGCGGACCGCCCTGGTTGCTGCGATCCAGCGCGCGCGCAGCTGCGACCGGTCGGTGACGGCCGCGTCGGCTGACTCAACCGCTTCACCGAGCGCGTTGTACGCGTCCAGGATCAGGGCCGTGAGCAGGTCGTCCCGGTTCGTGAAGTAGCGGTAGAGGGCCGAGTTCACCATGCCCATGTCCCTGGCGACCGCTCGTAGCGACAAGTTGGCGCCGTCACTCTCGAGGTGCTGCCTGGCCACGGCCTTGATCTCGGCTGTCATCTCGGCGCGGACCCGCGCCCGTATCGATCCCGCTGACATGACAAAGATTATTGCACACATTCGAGAGCACTGCTCTTGCTTCGTGTCGGCGCTCATGGCAGACTCATGGTTACAAGCGAGAGCGATGCTCTCGAAACGGAGCTCCGGGCGCAAAGAAGCCCCGGATCTACAGGGACACAGAGGAGCAGGAAAATGTCCGAGCACGTGATCGTCGGGGCCGGCGCCGTTGGCTCAGCCACCGCCGTGTTGCTGGCCGAGCGGGGAGAGCACGTCCGCATCGTCACCCGGCGCGGGAGCGGCCCTGAGCACCCGGCGATCGAGCGGGTCGCCGCCGACGCGACCGATGGCGAGCGACTGACCCAGCTAGCTGCCGGTGCCGTAGCCCTCTACAACTGCGCGAGCCCGCAGTACCACCAATGGTTCGAGGACTGGCCGCCGCTGGCCGCCGCGTTCCTGACCGCGGCCGAGCGCTCCGGGGCGGTACTGGTGTCGATGAGCAATCTGTACGGCTACGGTCCGGTTGAGGGCCCGATCACCCCGCACACTCCCATTGCCGCGACGCATCCCAAGCTGAGGCTGCGCGCCGAGATGTGGAACGACCAGCTCGCGGCCGAGCAGGCGGGGCGAATCCGCACGACCGAGGTGCGGGCCAGCGACTACATCGAGGCGAACTCCATCCTGTCGATGGTGATCGGCAAGGCGGTGCTGGCGGGCAAGCGCGCGTACTCGCCCTCGCCCCTCAACGTGCCGCACAGCTGGACCTCCATCCACGACTGTGCCGCGACGCTCGTTGCTGTCGCCACCGACGAGCGGGCATTCGGACAGGTGTGGTTCGCGCCGACCAACCCGGCCCTGACGGTTCGCCAGCTGGCGGCCAGGTTCGCCGAGGTCAACGGCGTTGGGAGGGCGAGGGTCGCGGAGATCCCGTACGCGGTGATGTGGACGAGCGGGCTGTTCTCGCCGATGATCAAGGAGCTGCGGACGACCCGCTACCAGTTCACCGCGCCGTTCGTGATCGACGCGAGCGCGACCACCGAGACCTTCGGACTCAAGCCCATCGCGATGGACGACGCGCTGCGTGACGCCGCCGCTCGGCTTCGCGGTGAGGCGTAGATACGCCAAGGCAGAGCCGCCCTGGGCCTGACCGGCTCCGGGCGGCTTCGCGTTGTCAGGGCGCCGAGGCGCGGCCGAAGTCGAGCGCCTCGCGGGCGTGGGTCAGCCCGATCTGCTTCGACGGCGCGGCGCCAGGCTAGGCCCGGCCGCCGGCAGCCGCGCGCGCACTGCCCAGCGGAACTGCTGGCCGTCAGGATGGCCGCGACCGCCGGCCATGCCGGTGCCGCAGGTCGCGTGGGCGCGGGAGCGGCTCGGGCTCCCAGCCCTGGTCCGGGTCGGAGTCCTCCGGCCGTTCCCAGCTGAGGTTCGGCAGTCCGCGGGGCGATTCCCAGTCCGTGCGGCGCCGCAAGGACTCGCGCTGCCGCGAGTACTCGTCGCTCTCCAGAATCCACCGCATATTTCGGACGGTAGCAGCCGAACCTCAGCCCAGCTAGACCTTGCTTCGGGCTGGCACCGGATCGCCGATCTATTCGGCCCGCTCGCCGCCGTCTTGGGCGCGGGCCGAAAAGGTACGCGCCGCCGGCTGCCCGAGCGCGGCGACTACCGCGAGGCTTGCGCGTAATGCGCGCTGAGCAGCCACCTCGCTATGACGAGCACCACCGCCAGCACCGTGGCGGCGGTCATCGCGATGAACCCGCTGGCGATCCACTGCACGGCGCTGATCGTCAGCGCCGTCCTCGAGGCATCGATCGCGCGGTCGTGGACGAATCCGGCGATCGCGGCCGCGGCCGTGTAGGCGAGTGCGGGCACCGGGATGATTGCGTAGGCCGACTGAGGCCGGATGCTGGTCCCGGCGGCCACCGTGCCCGCGACGACGAGGATGCCGAGGGGCCTGCCTGGGTCACGGTGGATGGCTACCGTCAACGCCGCGCCGAGCAGGGCGGCGGCTAGGACCATGAGCACTCCGGCCCAGGCCGGATAACGGCCCCAGCCCAGCATCCGACGAGGGTTGCCAGGCTCGGCTTCCGGCCAGCGCGTAGCAATGCCAGTGTCACCACCGCCGTCGGTGGTGCGGCTTGATCCGCTCTGGCCAGGTAGCTCGTGCATCTGTGCCCAGCATCCTTCACTGCGCCTGCCGGATAGACACTCCTTGGCTGGTCTGGCAGCAGGTCATGGGGATTTGTTCAGGCTGCGTTCAGGTTCCGGCAGGTAGTCTCGTTGCAAAGCGTAATAGCCGGCCGAAGCATGACAGGACGGACGGGAGGCATGCCGGGACCGTGACCCAGGAACGCGGTCGGCCAGTCCGTGCCCGTGCTCGCACGCAGACGCCGCTGGGCCGTCGGCTGGCCAGGGGAACCACGTTCGGGGCAAGCTGCGCGCTCGCCGCGCTGGCCCTGGTGGCCAGCGGGTTCTCCTATCTGACGGTACGTAGCGTCCAGAGCATCGGTAGGTCGCACGCGATCGTCAGCGGCCCTTCTATCGGCGCACAAAACATCCTGCTGATGGGCCTGGAGAGTCGGACGTACTGGAACGGCACCATCCTGCCGCCGAGAATCCTGGACAAGCTACACGCGGGCAGTGAGCAGGCGGTGGCCGACGGCACCGGCGGTAATGACACCAACACGCTGATTCTCATCCACATATTTGCCGGAGGTGAGAAGGCAGTCGGCTTCTCCATCCCGCGTGACGACTGGGTCCAGTTCGCCGACACCGCCGGACCGCAGCAGGTCGGCAAGATCGACCAGGCCTACGGCGTCAGCATGTTCTTCACCGAGCAGAAGCTTGTTCAGGAGCACCCCACGATGTCCCAGGACCAGCTGGCGTTCCTCGGGAACGAGGCGGGGCAGGCGGCTGCGGTCGCGACCGTGGAGCAACTCACCGGCGTGCACATCGATCACTTCGCGGCAATCAATATGTACGGGTTCTACGAGTTGGCCGAGGTACTCGGGGGCGTCGAGGTGTGCCTCAAGCATCCGGTCAACGACCCCAACTCGGGGGCCCACTTCCCGGCCGGCTACCAGCACCTGAACCCGTCGCAGGCCCTGGCCTTCGTGCGCCAGCGCGATGGCCTGCCCAACGGCGACCTGGACCGCACCCACCGTCAGCAGGCGTTCCTGGACTCGGTCATGCAGCAACTGCGCTCCGACGGAGTGCTCGACGACCTCACCAAGGTCGAGGCGCTGCTGAACGTCGCCAAGCAGTATGTCATCACCGACGCGGGCTGGAACCTGCTCGACTTCGCCTCCCAGATGCGAAGCCTGACCAGCAAGAACCTGGTCTTCTACACGCTGCCGATCGTCGGCTACGAGACGATCGACAACCAGGACGCGAACGTGGTGAACCCTCCCTACATCAAGTCGATCGTGAAGGCCACCTTCTATGGCCAGCCCGCGCCGAAGACGGCCAGTCACGCGCAGGTGCACGAGGCGATCGTGGATGTGTTCAACGGAAGCGGCACGCAGGACCTCGCCCACCACGTCTCCGCGGCACTGGTCAAGGCCGGCTACCGGGCCGGGCAGATCGGTAATACCAGCGACCGCTCGGCCACCGCGGTTCAGTACGGCAGCGGCGCCGCCGCCAGCGCGCAAGCTATCGCCAAGCTGTTCGGCGTCAGCGCCGTCGCCAGTGCATCGGTGCGCTCCGGCCACGTGCAGGTCCTGCTCGGCGCCGGCGCCACAGTGCCGGTCATTAGCAGCGCTAGTCCAAGCCCATCACCGTCGCCGACCGTCTCCATTCCGACCTCCGGCCCGCAGGGTGGCCCAGTCAACGCGGTGAACGGCATCCCGTGCGTCGACTGATGGCCCTGCGTTAACCGATCCCGGCGCGTTAGCCGATCACGGGGCAGTTCCGGAGTCGGCCGGCGCTGGCGGTCGACCGCGAACGAAGCCGCCGAGCATGCTGCCGATCTCGATCGTGCCGGTCCCCGTGGTCACGACGGGGTCTTCATCGGCGAACGCGCGCAACTCTTGCTCGTCTCTGGCTTCGACGACGCCCAGACCCCAGGAGCCGGTTTGGTCGAGGACCGGACCGAAGACAACCATCTGTCCCGACTCGATGTACGGCGCCCAGTGAGCGGCGTGGCGAGCCATGACGTCTCGTTCCTCGTCGCTCAGATCGAGCGCAAAGTTCGGCCGCGGTCCGTGGAGGCGGAACACGAAGGTAGCCATCGGCGGTCAGCTGCGGCCGCCGGCCGGGCCAGGTGCTCCCGCACTCAGCCCGCACTGGCTCGGGGAGTGCGGTGAGCGAGCGGTCACTGGACCGCACCCTTGGACAGGCCGACGACGTGACCTTCCGGGTCGGCGAAGAAGGCAAACGTCAGCCCGAAGGCCGGGATCTCAGTTGGCGGGACGACGGTCGTGCCGCCCAGCTTCTCGGCCTTGCTCAGGTATGCCTGCGGGTCGTCGACCTCGACGTAGAAGGTGACACCGCCCGATTCGCCGTCCTGGCTCGCCCCGATGCCGCCGGCGATGCCCTTCTCGCCCGCCTCGACCAGCCCGTAGCCGGACCCATCGCCGGCGTCACTGACCGTCCACCCGAACAGCGTTGAGTAGAACCTCTGCAAGGCTGGCCCGTCCTTACCGGTCACCTCGAACCATCCGACGACTGGCCTGGTCATGTCGTGCCTCCCTGGGGCATGAGTTTCGCATTGACGTGATGGACAGCACCGAGCGCACTTGATACGTTTCTAGTTATCGTAAGTTGTGACGCACGGTGCGTCAAGACGCACCGTTGGTCGGGACGCACCATGACTGGAAGCCGCCGTGACCCTGGACCTACTCGACCCCCGGATGGAGGCGATCTTCGACGCCCTCGGCGACCGCACGCGTCGCCGCATCTTGAAAAGACTTGAGGCAGGCCCGCTCCCCGTTATCGACGTCGCGAAGGACATGCCGGTCGCCCGTCCCGCGATCAGCCAGCATCTGAAGATCCTCAAGGGAGCAGGCCTGGTCGTGGATCGGCCCGTCGGCAACCGGCGGCTCTACGCGCTCGATCCAGAAGGTCTCGCCGAGCTACGCAGGTTTGTGGAGACCTTCTGGACCGATGCGTTGACCCGTTTCGCGACATATGCCGAGCGGGACCTCGAGGCACGCAAATGACGCACTCAGAGCCCTCGCCGCCAGCCGTCGAGCCTGTACGCGTCGTGGTGCGCGTGAGGAGGAACATCGAAGACGCCTTCGATCTGTTCACCAGGGACATCGGCCTTTGGTGGCCGCTGGACAAAGCCAGCTTTGGCGGCGACCGGGCCTGCGAGCTGCATCTGGAGCCGTTTGTAGGCGGGCGCTTCTACGAGCGCTACGTCGACGGCGAGGAGCACAGTGGCGGGCAGGTGCTGCGCTGGGAGCCTCCGCGACTGGTTGCCTACACGTGGCAGCACGACGACTGGCCCGCGCCCACGGAGGTAGAGGTGCGCTTCATCGAGGAAGAACCCTTGCTGACCAGAGTCGAGCTCGAGCACCGCGCCTGGGAACAGCTCGGACCCGTCGCCGAGCGTATGCGCGACATGTACAGGAACGGATGGCCCACCGTCATCGCCTGCTTCACT
>JASIBJ010000598.1 GCA_030045215.1 Streptosporangiaceae bacterium
GGGGGCTGGCGGCACGCTCAGCCTCGCGACCCGCGGTGGCGAGCGCGTGAGCGTCGCCGCGGTAGCGTTCCTGTCCCAGCGGTACGCGGTGCGGGCGGCCGAGTTGCTGCTCCATGAGCAGTCCGAACACGCGCTCGATTACGCCCGTCGCATGGCGGAGATCGTCAGGCTGCTCACCGAGCAGTTCACGCCCGACAGCGTGAATATCGTCATGGCCCACGCCACGCTGCTCGGCGGGCGACGCGGAGGCGGCGAGCGGGATGTGCAGACCGGCTTCGAATACGAGGTGCCGGCGAGCATCTTCCCCTCGACCGCACACTACGCGGCGCTCGGGCACCTGCACCGCCAGCAGGAGATCCCGGCGCCGTGCCCGGCGTTTTACTCGGGCTCACCGCTCGCGGTCGATTTCGGCGAGGAGGCCAACGAGCCCGGCGCCCTGATCGTGACCGCGGCGCCGGACATGCGCGCCGACGCACGCCGGGTCGAGGTTGCGGGCGGCCGCCGGCTCAAGACCCTGAGAGGCTCGCTTGAGCAGGTCATAGAAGAGGGTGATCGCGCGGGCGATGCGTACCTGCGGGTCATCCTGGCCGAGTCGGCCCGCGCCGGCCTCGGCGACTACGTCAGGGAGAAGCTGCCCAATGCCCTCGAGGTCCAGCTCGACGAGGCCCACCGGCCACGGCCTGGCAGCCATGGCCAAGACCGCCCGAGCCGGGCCGACCGCTCGCCGGTCCAGTTGTTCGGCGACTACCTGGCCGAGCAGAAGGTGAGCGACGAGCGGATCGAGCGCATGTTCGCCGAGCTGCTCGAGGAGATGACCGACCGCTAGCGGCTATCGCCGTGCGGCCGGGCGAGATACCGCATCGGGGCGGTGCCCCGCCAGGCCGGGCCACGAGAGAAGGGCGCCATCAGATTGACGGCCGCCGAACGACCGGACCCGGCTCGGCCGTTGACGGACGGCTGGGCGGGTCCGCTGCGGACACGATGATGCACTATAGGTCGGTGCCGCACGGACAGATGATCAGCGTCAACGGCGTCGAGTTGTTCGTCCGCAGATTCGGTGCCCCGGCGCTGCCGGTGCTCCTCGTGATCCACGGCGGCCCGACCTGGGACCATTCCTACCTGCTGCCGGCAGTCGCCGAACTCGGCGACATGGCCCATGTCGTCCTGTTTGACCTCCGCGGCTGCGGGCACAGCAGCCGGACGCCGCCCATGGGAAACCTGCCGGTGGAGGCGCTTCAGCCCGACTACCTCGCCGACGACGTGGCCGCCCTGGCCCGGCACCTCGGCGCCGACCGCGCCGATGTGCTCGGCTTCTCCTATGGCGGCGGCGTCGCGATGCGGGTCATCGACCAGCACCCGGACCTCGTGCGCAGCGTGATCCTGGCCTCCACCACCGCCTACCAGCACTTCAGGGACGAACTCGAAGCGTCCGCCGACTACCACGAGCGGGCTGCGCTGTGCACCGAGATCGACTTCGCCGACCCGGCGCTGACCGGGCCAGACGCTCCCGACGGCGCACTCAGCCGGGCCATGGCCTTCGGCGGAGCTCCCCGTGACGTCTGGCAACTAGGCCGACTCGACGAGTGGCACGAAGTTCTCGGCAACGTGCGCTTCTCCAGCGACTGGAACGCGCCGTATGGGGCCGGGCTGCTCCGGCGCGCCGCCCCGGACGATCCGGCCCGCGTGCTGACCACGTGGGGCGGGCCTGTCCTTGTGCTGCAGGGCCGCCACGACATGGGGTTCCCGGTCGGCGTCGCCCGGCGGCTGCACGCCGAGGTCCCCGGCAGCGTGCTTGTTGAGGTGCCGGACTCGGCGCACATGGCCCACTTCGACAACCCGTCTGCCTGGATCCTGGCCATCCGTACGTTCCTGGGCTCCCGCTGACCCGGCTTCGTTCCCTCTCGCGGGCAGGAACGTCCCGACAGACGTGGTATCCGAGCGAGTGTCCGTACGTTACGCCAGACTGGTGCAGTCGCGGGACCGGACAAGGGGAGGTGGGACGTGAGACCGCTCCGGCTCATCCTCGACGGCTTCGGCAGCTACCGGCACGAGACCGAGATCGACTTCACCGACGTCGACTTCTTCGCGCTCGTCGGTCCGACCGGGTCGGGAAAGAGCACGGTCATCGACGCGCTCTGCTTCGCGCTGTACGGCACGGTCCCCCGCTGGGACAACGAGAAAGAGGTGCGCAACGCACTCGCCCCCTCGACTAACACATGCAACGTCAGCCTGATCTTCGAACTGTCAGGCGAGCGTTACGTCGCGGCCCGCCAGTTGCAGCGCGACAAGCGGAACAACGTCACTACCAAGGCCGCCCGCCTCGAGCGCCTCGACCCGTCGATCCCGGGGGACGCGCCGCTCCCGGCAATGCTCGAGGCCAGCGTGGAGCAGCTTGCGGAGGGCCCCGATCAGGTCAAGCTGAAGGTTCAGGAACTCCTCGGCCTCAGCTACAAGCACTTCACTCAGTCGGTGCTGCTCCCGCAGGGCAGCTTTTCCGAGTTCCTGCGCGCGAACCCGGCCGACCGGCAGAAGCTCCTCGTCGAACTGCTCGCGTTCGGCGTCTACAAGGAGATTGGCCAGCGCGCCCGCGTCCGCGCCGAACGCGCCGAGGACCTGCGCCAGGTCGCCGAGCAGGCCAGGGACCAGCTTGCGGAAGCGACTCAGGAGGCGGAGACGGCCGCGGCAGCCCGCCTGGCCGCCCTGACCACGCTCGGTCAGACCGTCGACACCAGCCTGGCCGAGCTGATCGAGCTTGACCGCCAGGCCGCCGCCGCCCGCCAGATGGCCAACGACAAGGAGAACGAGGCACGCCTGCTCGCGGCCCTGTCCATGCCGGCCGAGGTTCCGGATCTGGCGCAACAGATTGCGGTGGCCGATTCGCTGGTCGCGGACTGCCGGATTCGTCGTGATGAAGGGGAACTAGCCGCGACTGAGGCAGCTCGGGTCCGCTCCGAACTGCCGGACAAGGCGGCCACACAGCAGCAACTCGGGTACCACTCCCTTCGCCGCGAGCTGGAGTCCGAGACCGGGGAGCAGAAGGCCGCACTGGCTGCCAGCACCAGCCGCGAAGAGCGGCTCGTGGCTGAACTGAGGGGAGCCGACCTCGAGCTCGCGCGCGCCCAGGAGACGCTGGAGACCGCGCAGCGCGCGCACGCGGCGGCCGACTTGGCCGAGACGCTGCACGTCGGTGAGGACTGCCCGGTGTGCCGCCAGCGGGTCGAGATCCTCCCGCCGCACGAGACTCCGGCCAGCGTGAGCGTGGCCAGGGCCTCGCTGGATGCGGCCAGGAAGGCGCAGCAGCAGGCCGGGAATGCACGCCATGAGGCAGCGAAGTCCGCGGCCTCGGCCAAGTCCGACCTTGATCGGACGCAGGCCCGGCTGGACCGGGCGGCCGAGGTCATGGCCGACACGCCGCCCGAGGCCGATCTGACCGCGTGGCTCGACGCCATCACCACGGCCGACGAGGCGGTCGCCACCACTCGCGCGCAGGCCACTGTTTTCCAGACGGAACTCGCGGCCGCGGAAAAGGCGCGCGCCTCCCTGACCGCAGCCGAGGACCAGGCCTGGGCCACGCTCGGAACCGACCGCGACCGGCTCGTCAGCCTCGGCGCGCCGACCGTCGGGACGTCCGGCCAGGGACTTGCGGCGGCTTGGACGACGCTCACGGACTGGGCCGCGGCCGAGCGAAACCAGCGCGAACAGCAGCTCCCCGAGCTGAACGAGACCGCCGACAAACTGCGGCAGCGGTTTGCCGATGCCGTCGCCGGGCTGGCCGGCCTGCTCGCCGAGCACGGCATCACCGACGTCGAACCGCCGTCGAGGATCCCGGCAGTCGTGGCCGAGGCGCGAATCCGGGCCGAGGCCGAGCTCGGCCGGATCCGGGCGGACCGGAAGAAGGCCGACAGGCTGGACAACGAGATTGCGGCCCGTAAGCAGGAGGCCGACGTCGCCTCGATGCTGGGCAACCTGCTGCGGGCGAACAAGTTCGAAAGCTGGCTGTGCAGCGAGGCCCTCGACTCGCTGATCGCCGAGGCCTCCGCGACGCTGCTTGAGCTGTCGGGCGGGCAGTACGAACTCGACCAGGACGAGCGGACTCATGACCTGGTCGTGATCGACTACGCCGACGCGGCGACCAAGCGCCCCGTGCACACCCTGTCGGGAGGGGAAACCTTCCAGGCCTCGCTCGCGCTGGCGCTAGCCCTGTCCCGGCAGGTGATCGGCCTGTCGGCTGGCCGGCGCGAGCTAAACTCCATGTTCCTCGACGAGGGCTTCGGCACCCTCGACAGCGACACGCTGGACACGGTTGCCAGCACACTAGAGCGACTCGCGGCAGACTCAGATCGCATGGTGGGTGTTATCACGCATGTCAGCGAGCTGGCCGCCCGCGTGCCGGTCAGGTTCGTGGTCAGCCGCACGGGCGCGACGTCCACGATCGTCAGGGAAGCCTCGTGACGACGGCGCCGGCGGCCGTCTCGTTCTCGGTGGACCCGTGGGATCCCGGTTACGGGATGGCGTTCGGCGAGGAGATGAGCGGCCAGGCGCTCCAGGAGTCCACCGCCGAGCTCAACCTCGACCTGGAGCTTCCGCGCAACCAGTGGCGGCCGCTTAGCCCCTCCACGCAGGCGGAGCCTCCGGACAATGTGCTGTTCCTCGACGGCGTGCGCCGCATCGACGCCCGGGTCTGGGTCCACGGCGCCGACCCCCAGCCGACGCCGGGAATCGCCGCGTCCTACGCGGCCGGCTTGGTCTGCATCAACGGATCGGCCCGCATCAGCCAGGTCGCCGTTCAGCGCGGCCTGTTCACCGCGGCGCCGGACGCCGCCGGCCTCGCCAGCCGCCACGGCGACTACCCGGCCGTTCGCGCAGCCGGATCCGGCCTTGACCAGCTCTCCCTCGCCCTGCAGCAGCGCCTCAGTGATGCCGAGGTCCAGCTGGCCCTGCTGTTCCGGAAGGAGAACCCCGACGCGAACGATCTGCTCTTCGTCGACGGCCCGCTGCGCGGCCGCACGCACCTGGACCGCACGATCGGCTTCATCAAGACCCACCACACCACCTACCTGCCGTCCGAACAGGCGGCAGTAGTGGGCGTCCTCGATCCCGGGCAGCGCACGCCCGCCTTCACGATGGGCACGTCCTGGCGGCGCAACTCCTGGTACCTCAAGCTTCCCGGCACCGCCGGCGCGCCCTGGTCGGGTGTCGTCCGGCTTGAGTGCTCCGCCGAGCTGCCCGTGCCGGAGGTCACGCGCCTGGCCGACCTCAGCGCCCGGCTGCTGCCGCCGTTTGCCAGCGCACCGCACAAGGACCCGCGCGCCCCGCAGAACCTGGTCCCGATCGGCGGGCTCGAGCGCGAACTTCGGCGCCGCCTCGGTGATCAGCAACTCCTCTACCGCTCACTGCGAGCGGCGGCCTCAGTGCTGGCCAGCACAGTGCCGGCTAGTACGGGGCCTGGCTAGCACGGGGCCTGGCTAGCACGGTTGCCCGGCTAGCCGATGATGATGTCCGGTGGCCGCCCGATAACCCGTGGAGCGCGCCGTCGGGGCCATGCGACAATCCCGGCCGTGCGCAAGGCAGATATTACGGTCGATCTTGTCCGCCGGCTAGTAGCGGAGCAGTTCCCCGAATGGGCCCATCTGCCCGTGCGCGCGGTCGACGTTGACGGCTGGGACAACGCCACCTTCCGACTCGGCGAGGCCATGTCGGTCCGGCTGCCCAGCACCGAGCACTACGTGGAAGCGGTGGAGAAGGAGCAGCACTGGCTGCCGTTCCTCGCCCCGCACCTCCCGCTGCCAATCCCGGTTCCGCTGGGACTCGGCAGGCCAGGCTGCGGCTTCCCGCGTCCCTGGTCGGTGTACCAGTGGATCGCCGGGGATCCGGTCACCGAGGAAACGGCCAC
>JASIBJ010000599.1 GCA_030045215.1 Streptosporangiaceae bacterium
GGCTCCGCCGACGGGCCGGGCGACTCCGCCGGCAGGCCGGCCGGAGGCAGCGCGTTCGGCCACGTCACGCACGCGCTCGAGGCGGGCTCCAGGGAGGCCTACCGCCAACTGGTGACCACGGACGGATTCGCTGAGTGGTTCGCGCAGCTTAGCCCGCTGGCGGAGATCGGCAGCATGCGACTCGGCTCCCGCCCGGCACGACGGGGCCTGGCGGCTCCGGCCGACCTGGCCGACCTGCGCGCAATCCCGTGGGTGTTCGCCTGGGCCCAGACCAGGGTGAACCTGCCCGGCTGGTACGGCCTGGGCAGCGGCCTGCGGGCCGCCATCGACGGCGCGGCGGGCCTAGCCGGCGTGCAGGCGGCCTACCGGGAGTGGCCGCTGCTTGCCGTCCTGCTCGATAACGCGGAGATGAGCCTGGCCAAGACCAACCGGAGGATCGCGTCGCGGTACCTGGCGCTCGGGGACAACGCGCAGCTCACGGCAGAGGTGTTGCGGGAGTATGACCTGACCAGAGACCTGGTGCTGCGGGTCACCGGGCATCATCGCCTGCTGGCAGACCGGCCCGTCCTGGCCAGGGCCGTGGCGCTCAGGGATCCGTACGTGGACGCCCTCTCTCAGCTGCAGCTCCGTGCCCTCGGAGCACTCCGCGCCACCGATGACCCAGGTGAGCGCGCGAGTTTGGAGCGGTTCTTGCTGCTCACCGTCAACGGCGTGGCCGCTGGCCTCCAGAACACCGGATGACCTGCCCGCGGGAACGCTCCAGCGAGGCCGGGCGTTAGCCTTCAGCATGCAAGTAGAAATCTGGTCAGACATCGTGTGCCCCTGGTGCTACCTGGGCAAAAGGCGGTTTGAGCAGGCATTGGCCGGGTTCGGCCACCGCGACCAGGTCGACGTCGTCTATCGCTCCTTCGAGCTTGACCCGGCGGCGCCCGCCGACGCGACGGTCCCGACTGTTCAAGTCCTGGCCAGCAAGTACGGCATGAGCTCGGAGCAGGCTGAAGACGCTCAGCGACAGATGGAGCAGCGCGCGGCGGGAGACGGACTGACGTTCCGGATGGAGAACCTGCGCAGCGGCAACACCAGGGACGCCCACCGGCTTGTGCAGCTGGCCAAGGTCAACGGCAGGCAGGCCGACCTCGTCGAGGCACTGCACCGGGCGTACTTCACCGAGCAGGAGTCCGTCTTCGACCAGGCATCGCTCGCCCGCATAGCCGTCGGTGCCGGCCTGGACCCGGCCGAGGTAGACAAAGTCCTGACAACGGACCAGTTCGCCGACGACGTGACCGAGGATGAGATGACGGCCAGCTCGCTGGGAGCCACCGGCGTGCCGTTCTTTGTCATCGATCGCCGCTATGCGATCTCCGGCGCCCAGCCAGCCGACACCATCGCCCGCGCGCTCGAGCACGCCTGGGACAACGCAGGCGATTGACACAGCGCTGAGCTCGCGGCCGACCGAGGGGCTCAGCGCTGCTAGCGCCGTCGACTTAGCGCTGGGCGCGCGGCGGGCTGGCCTGGGAGCCGTATTCTGCCGCTGACGGCAGCGCCGATGCACCCGCATCGGGCGGCGCCCAGCCAACGGTTCCGGTAGCGGCTACGGCTCGCTGAGGTGCCGTCGCGCGGTGCCACACGACGGCAACCACGAACGGCCAGGCCGACTGCGTCGAGGCGGTCAGCCGTTCGGCCAGGCCGAGGTCATGGCCGAGCCAGATCTCGAACATCACCCAGCCGGCCATCGCTGCGAACACAGCGGTCACGATGACCGCGTTCCGGCCGCTCACGGCCGCCAGCGCGGGAGGCGCTCGCCAGGCCACGAGGGCAGGCCAGACGGCGATCGTCGCGCAGCCGAGCGTCGTCCAGGCCAGGTGCACCGCTGTCGGGCCCGTTACCGGCTCGGGCGAGAGGGCGATGCCGATGCTGCACAGGCCGGCGACCACCAGCAGGATCCGCGCGGGCAGCCACAGCGCGGGCATGCCGGACGCCGTCGCGATGTAGCAGGCCCCGGTCAGCAGCATGGCCCACGTCATGATCCACCGGTCGCTGCCGGTGTACCCGGCCATCACGCTGACCGTCTGCCGCATCGGGCTGTAGGAGGGCGGCTGAAACGCGCCGGCAACCAGCCACCCAATGGTCAGCAGCAGCGGCGACAGCGCCGAGCTGATGACTGTCCAGGAGCGTACGTCCTCGGGCGGGCGAGCCAGCCCGCGAGAGGGCCAGGGCCAGCCGTTCACGTCAACCGAGGGCTGCGCGCCGGTCAGCATTCTTCGAATGCGTGCCATGGCGCATCAGGACCCCGACGAGACGTGCCCCGTTCGCGCTACCGGATATTTATGGACATACAGCAAATGCGCGAGATGGCTCACTGCTGCGAGCTGGCTGACTGCCAGTGGCCCGGCGATGGCTCGGAGGGCATCCTGCGGGTTGCGAAGCGCCCTGGCCCATGAAGCCCGGCTGGTCTGCATGCTGCTCCTCCGTTCGGCCTAGCAGGCAGCTAGCTGGCGCTGGCCGCCGGAAACGGGCTAAGTGGAGGCTGCCCTCCGGAAACCAGCCTAACAGGTTCCGGAGGCGACCTCCACATAATAACCCACTCCAGGCCGTCGAGGCTCATGACCCCGGCCCGGGCCGCCTGCTGCCGAGCGCGGAGAGTCCTCGGGGCAGGCTTAGTTCCGGCAGCAAAGCGGTTAGCCTGCCGGTCGAGCGCTCAGGCCTCGCCGCAGGGACCGGGCATGGACAGCAGCCGGCGATTAGCGCGGCCGGGGTCGGCCAGGGTCAGCATCGCCTCGCGCACCTGCTGCGGCGCTAGCGGAGGCTCGGGCAGGCGGTGCGCGTTTTCCGCGCGGAACGCGTCCAGCATCAGGCCGAGGTGACGACGCCACGCTCCTGGTGCGACCGCGTAGGTCGCCTCGGTAATCCTGGTGCTCCCCCACAGCAGGAAAGCGATGTCCTCGGCGGTGACGTCGGCCCTCACCGACCCGGCTCGCTGCGCCCTCCGGACAATGCGGCGGCCGAGCAGGTAGGCCTGGTCCTTCATCTGCTCCAGGCAGCAAGCCGACGCCATGCGCATGCAGGCCACGTCATTGAAGCCGCGATCGTCCGACTGCAGTTCGCACAGCCGCTCAAGGTAGTAGGCGAATCCGTCCCAGGCATCAGGAAGAGACAGGGCTTGCTCGGCGGCATCTACCCAGGCTTGCGCCTTCCCGATGAACACGGCTTCCACCAGGCACAGCCTGGACGGGAAGTGCCGGTAGAGCGTCCCGATCGCCACGCCCGCATTCCGCGCCACGGACTCCAGCGGCGCGTCCACGCCGTGGGCCGCGAACGCCGCGCGCGCGGACGAGAGGATGGCATCGCGGTTACGCTGTGCGTCCCTGCGCATCGGCCGACTGTCGCGCGCAGGCGAGCCGCCGCCGCGCGAGGAATCGCCGCCGCGCGCAGGCGAGCCCCCGCCCCGCGAGGAACCGCCGCCGCTCGAGGAACCGCGGCCCGCGGGGGAAACGTCCTGCCGATCGGCGCGACGTCCGCCCGGAATTCCGCGGCTGGCGCTCATGGCTGCGGATTGTAGCAAGTCCAGATTGTCTCCATAATGCCATGACGTGCTGATATTTCGCTGGGTAGCGAACCCGGACGCGCAGTGCGCGCGGCCGGTCAGGGCCAGAGCGAGGCCAGGGCGAATCGGCGTCCGCAACGATGTCGAGGACAACCTCAGGAAGACGGGGTCGCCTCCGTTAAGGTCGGACTATCTGCCCCGCTGGCGGCGATCCTGCCCGCCGCGATAGTCGTGACGCCTGGAGGCTGAAATGGGCAAGTGGCAGCTCGACCCGTACCACACGCAGGTCGAGTTCTCGGCAAGACACCTGGGAATGATGACCGTACGTGGTCACTTCGCGGAGGTCAGCGCGACCGCTGACATCGATCCTGATCACCCGGAGGCGGCCTCGGTCGAGATCACCATCCAGACCAACAGCATCAAGACCAACCACGAGGTCAGGGACAACGACCTTCGTTCGGGCAACTTCCTCGAGGTGGACAAGTACCCGACGATCACCTTCAAGAGCACGGGCGTCGAGCCGGCCGGCGAAGACGAGTGGAAGCTCAAAGGCGACCTGACGATCAAGGGCAACACCAGGCCGGTCGAGCTCACGGTTCACCGCTACGGGGAATTCAACGACCCCGGCATGATGGGCCACCGGATCGCCTACCGCGCCGAGACCAAGATCAACAGGCGCGACTACGGCCTGAGCTTCAACATGCTGCTCGACGGGCGGATGGTCGTCAG
>JASIBJ010000600.1 GCA_030045215.1 Streptosporangiaceae bacterium
GTTCCCCCGAGAGAAGCTGGGCGGCGAACCGCCTGGCCATGACGTCTGGCGTCGGCGGGCTGCCATCCGGACTGTCGCCAGTCACGCTCATCACTGGCCATGTCTAGCAGCCAGTTCGCATCCGGAGCAGCCCGTCACGAACGTCATCATGACATGTCGGGCGTTTAGGCCCGGCCGCGCCGGGAATGGCCACAGCAAGCGGAGTCAGGGGCGGAATGCTCCGCTGACGGGGTTGCGCGTCGTGACGCCCAAGGTCAGGCGCGCTTGGTCAGCCAATCGGCGGGTGATTCCGCATTCACAAATAGAGCGATCGGGGGATTCATGCCTTACGTCAAGGTAGGACAGGAGAACTCAGGATCGATCGAGCTGTACTACGAAGACCACGGCTCGGGCCAGCCCGTTGTGCTGATCCACGGATATCCGCTCAGCGGCCGTGCCTGGGACAAGCAGGTCCCCGTACTACTGGGGGACGGCCGCCGGGTCATCACCTACGACCGGCGCGGGTTCGGCCGTTCCAGCCAGCCCACAACCGGCTATGACTATGACACCTTCGCCGCCGACCTGCGCGTTCTGCTGGAGACGCTAGACCTGCGCGACGTGACCCTGGTCGGCCACTCGATGGGCACCGGAGAGGTGACGCGCTTCCTGGGTTCCTACGGCTCGTCCCGCATCGCCCGCGGCGTACTCGTGTCGCCGATCCCGCCGTTCCTCCTGCAGGCGCCCGACAACCCGGAGGGCCTGCCCGGCAGCACATTCGACGGCTTCATGCAGTCCGCCCGCGACGACGGCGCGGCCTGGATGAAGACCTTCCTCGACACGTTCTTCAACATCGACAAGCTCCGCGGGACCCTGGTCAGCGACTCCTACTACCAGGCCTGCTGGAACATCGCGGTCTCCGCGTCGCAGACCGCGGCGGTCGCCTGCATCCCGACCTGGGAGACGGACTTCCGCGGGGACCTGTCCAAGATCGACGTCCCGATGCTGGTCGTCCAGGGCGACGAGGACAACGTCCTGCCCTACCCCAAGACCGGCCAGAGACTGCCCGGAATGATCAAGAACCTGCAGATGGATGTCATCGAGGGCGGACCGCACGCAATCTGCTGGACCCATGCCGAGCAGGTCAACGCGGCCCTGCTCAAGTTCATGGCCTGACCTAGAGCGGCTGGCGCGCCATAGCGTGCCATGGCTGGCGTGACCCGGTCCGGCCGGGCGCGCCAGCCGCAGCCCAGGCTCTACCGGGCTGAGCCCGCCGCAGTTCCGACGTTGATCGTCTTGCCCGCCCTGTTGCTGGCCGTGCTGATCGGCACCACCGTGGCCGAGAACTCGTCGTAGACGTATGCGGTCTTGCCGTTCGGAGTAATCGCGATGTACGTCGGATCACTTCCGGCCTTGATCGGCTTGCCGGCCGTGCCGGTCGCGAGGCGGATGGGGACGATCGTGTCACCGGTGTCGTCATCGGCTCCCCCGATCGTGACGTAGGCCGTCTTGCCGTTCGGAGTGATCACGATGCAGTCCGGGTTGGTTCCCACCCTGATCGGCTTGCCTGCCTTGTCGGTGGCCAGACTGATCGGCGTCACCACGTGGCTGGGGTCCTTGTCCAGGCCCTCGCTCGCGACGTAGGCCGTCTTGCCGTTCGGCGTGATCGCGATCCAGTTCGGGCCGGCGCCCACCCTGATCGGCTTCCCCGCCTTGTTCATCGCCAGGTTGATCGGGGTCACGGTGTCTCCGCCCGTATTGGCGACCAGCGCGGTCCTCCCGTTCGGCGTGATCGCGATGTACTCCGGGGTCGCGCCGACCTTGATCGGCTTGCCTGCCTTGTTGGTCGCGGTGTCGATCGGGGTGACGGTGCCGTTGAAGTCGGTGACGTAGGCGGTGGTGCCGTTCGGGGTGATCGCGATGGCCATCGGGTTGAAGAAGTCCGCGCTGATCGCGCGGCCCGTCGTGTTGGTGGCCAAGCTGATGGGGACGACCTGCGCGTTCCTGGTTGCCGAGACGTAGGCGGTCTTTCCGCTGGGCGTGATCGCGATCTCGGTGAGGTAGCTGCCGTAGCCGCCGAGCGAGATCTCCTTCTCCGCATGGTTGGTCGCGATATTGATCGGGTCCACGACCCCGAGGTAGGTGTCGACGACGTAAGCCGTCGTGCCGCTCGGCGTGATCTCCATGGGCCAGGGCACGCCGCCCGAGATGGGAATGGCCTTTTCCGGGGCGTTGGTCGTCGTGTTCACCGGCACTACATAGCCGCTCTCGACGACGTAGGCCGTCTTGCCGTTCGCCGTTATCGCTATCGGGCCAGGCTCAGGCACCACGCCGACGGCCGGCTGGCCGGCGCGCACTGCGGTCGAGGTGGCCGAGTCCGCAGGCGCGACCGGGCTGAGCACCACCACACCGCACGCGATGCCGATCGCGGCCGGGCCAGCCAGCCGCCGGAAGAGAATCGGAGTGTCCACGGTGCCCCTCCGGACCCATTCAGCTATCTCATGCGACGCACCGGCAATCATGCCGGTTTACGGGTGCGGGCCGGGCCGGAGACCAGTTCGTTCCCTTATGGTCTCTCGCTGTCCAGCGACGCCATGCCGTGCGAGTCGTAACGGTCACCGGCAACCTGATCGGCTGGCACGGCCGCCTCGATCGCGGCTAGCTCGCCCGGCGTGAGCTCTAGGTCAAGCGCGCTGAGGGCCTCGGCCAGGCGGTCGCGGCGCTTGGTGCCGATCAGCGGGATGATGTCGCTCCCGCGGGAAAGGACCCACGCGATCGCGAGCTGAGCGGTGCTGACGCCGCGGCCGTCCGCGATCCGCTCGAGCGCGTCGAGCAGAGCCAGGTTGCGCTGCAGGTTCTCGCCCCGGAACCGCGGGAAGCGCACTCGCGGGTCGCCATCGCCAATTGCGCGGGCGCTCCCGGTCGACAGCAGGCCGCGGGACATGATCCCGTAAGCGGTGACGCCGATGCCGAGCTCCCGCACGGTCGGCAGGATCTGCCCCTCGATCCCCCGGCTCATCAGCGAGTACTCGATCTGCAGGCCGGTGACGGCGTGCACCGCGGCCGCGCGGCGGATCGTGTCCGCGCCCATCTCCGACAGGCCCAGGTACCGCACGTAGCCAGCCTGGATCATCTCGGAGATCGCGCCGACAGTGTCTTCGATGGGAACGAGGGGGTCCAGCCTGGCTGGCTGATACAGGTCGACGTAGTCCGTGCCGAGGCGGGTGAGCGAGTAGGCCAGGAAGTTCCTGACCGCCACAGGCCTGGCGTCATGCCCGGTGAAGGCCCCGCGCGGGTCGCGCATGCCGCCGAATTTCACCTGGATGAAGACGCTCGAACGATCGACTCCGCGGAGCGCGTCGCGCAGCAGCAGCTCGTTATGGCCCATGCCGTAGAAGTCGCCGGTATCCAGCAGCGTGATGCCGGCGTCGAGTGCGGCCCTGATCGTCGCTTTGCTCTCGTCGTCGTCGGCTGGACCGTAGATCCCGGACATGCCCATCAGGCCGAGGCCAACCCGGGAGACCTCCGGGCCGCCGAGGCCGAGCGTCGTCATCTCCATACCGGCCAGTCTTTCAGCCCGCGGCGGGAGCCCCCTCGTCGACCGACAGGTACACCGCCTCGCCCTGGACGTACGTCGCGAGGACACTGGTGCTGCCGATCTCAGACGGCGGCAGTGCGAACGGGTCGCGGTCGAGCACGATCACGTCCGCGAGTTTGCCCGGCTCGATCGTGCCCGTCTCGGCGTCCAGGTGGTTCACGTAGGCCGACCCGACCGTGTAGGCCGCGAGCGCCTCGCCCAGGGCCAGGCTCTGATTGGGCAGGAACGGCTCGGCCTCGGCGCCGGTCGAGCCCTGGAGCGAGCGGTTGACGGCCACATGAACCGCCCGCATCGGGTTCGCGCTGCTCACCGCCCAGTCACTGCCGGCCGCGAGCCGGGCGCCCGAGCGCAGGAGGTCACCGAACACGTACTGCCTGCTGGTGCGCTCCGGCCCGATGAACGGGATCGTCAGGCGGTCCATCTGGGGCTCGTGCGCGGCCCACAGCGCCTGCATGTTCGCGGTCACGTCGAGCGCTGCGAACCGAGGCACGTCGTCCGGGTGCACGACCTGCAGGTGAGCGATGTGGTGCCGGTTGTCGTTGAAGCCGTTGGCCGTGCGGGCCGCCTCGATCGCGTTAAGCGCCTCCCGGACCGCTCGGTCGCCGATCGCGTGCAGATGCACCTGGAACCCGGCGGCATCCAGCTGCGTGACGTAGCCGAGCAGCGCGATCGGGTCGATGTACGACAGCCCGGCGCCGTGCTCGTGGCATCCGGTCGGGTCGAGGTAGGGCTCGAGCATGCCGGCGGTGAAGTTCTCCGCAACGCCGTCCTGCATGATCTTCACGGTGCCAGCGCGGAATCTCGGCGCGAGTGCCCGCTCGCGTCTGGCGAGGATGTCAGGCAGTTGCTCGGCACCGGAGTTCCTGTCCCACCAGAGCGCGCCCTCGACCCTGGCGGTGAGCTGGCCGCTGGCCGCCGCGGCCAGGTAGACCGGCAGCGGGTCAGGGCTGCCGAGGTAGTCGCCCACGATCGCGTCCTGCCAGGCGGTGATCCCGCGCGCGTGCAGGTGCCGCTGGGCCATCAGCAGGCCGGCCAGCCGTTCTTCGAAGGTCAGCTCGGGCACGAGGTTGCCGACGAGGTTCGCGGCGCCCTCGTGCAGGGTGCCCTGCGGGCTGCCGTCCGCCGTCCGCTCGATCCGGCCGTCGGCCGGGTCGGGGGTGTGCTTGTCGACGTGCGCCAGCTCCAGCGCCCTGGTGTTGGCCCAGGCGCCGTGGCCGTCGCGGTTCGACAGGTAGGCGGGGCGGCCGCCTGTGACGCTGTCCAGGGTCTGGCGGTCCGGCGTGCCGCCGGCGAACCACTCCATCCGCCAGCCGGAGCCGGCGATCCACTCCCGCTCGGGATGCTGTCGCGCGTATGCGCTGATCCTGGCCAGGGCCTCGTCCAGGCTGGCCACGCCGATCAGGTTGCAGCCGATCATCGTGATGCCAGCGAAGGCCGGGTGCACGTGCGCGTCCTGGAAGCCCGGCAGCAGCGCCCTGCCGCGCAGGTCGACGACCTGGGTGCCGGGGCCGACCAGGTCGGCGAAGTCGCGGTCGCGGGCGTCGCCGAGCATGGCGATCCGGCCGTCTCTCACCGCCGCGGCGGTTGCGGGGCGACCGCCAGGTCCCGTGGCGGGCGCCATCTGCCGCCCGGTCGCGTCGGCGCTGTAGATCGCGCCGCCGGCGAAAACCAGATCTGCCTGCTGCCCCATGCACATCCGCCCTTCACTTGCGTCAGTGAACGATTGTGGCTCACGTGGCTGCCGCTGCGGCGACCGACCGTCACGCATGTCTTTGCTCAGGGGAGTCCTGCCAGCGGATCGCCCTCACGGCGGGGATGGCGAGCACGACGGCGGCGCTCACCGTGGCGTAGGCAGCGGCAAAGGCGAGCATCCTGCTCGGCCCGACGATCGCAGCGATCGAGCCGATGACCACCCACGACATCGAGCCAAGGGAATAGGACCCGGTCAGCGTGAACGAGGTGACGCGCCCGAGCATTTCGGCCGGGACCTGCTGCTGAGTGGCCGTGCTGACGTAGGTGCTGGCCACGGCGCTGCCGATACCGCCTGCGAAGGCTCCGGCGGCCACGAAGCAGACTGCGGCGTGAATGGCGAGCATGAGCACCGGGATCGGGTACCCGAACGTGCCGATCGTGGCGACCAGCATCAGCCGGCGTGGCCGGCGGCCGACGAGCGCGAGCCCGGTCAGTACCGAGCCGGCTGCGTACGAGGCCGCGATGATCCCCCAGGCGCTCGCGCCGCCCAGGTACTGCCGGGCCAGGATCGGCCCGAGCAGCAGGTACGGGGCCCAGGTGAACAGGTTGAACAGCGCGAACTGCAGCGTCGTGACCCAGAGCCACGTCTGCGACCGGAAGACGGCCCAGGCATCGGCGAGATCGCGCAGTGGTGACTGACGCGCCAGGCTCACGACCGGGACCACGAGCCGGGCCAGGCAACCGACGCTGACCGCGAAGCTGGCTGCGTCGCAGGCGATGACGACCGCCGGGCTAGACAGCGCAATGAGGCTTCCGGCCAAGGCTGGCCCGATAATGCCCGAGCCGGACTGGACGACCGCGAGCAGGGCATTGGCGTCGGGCAGCTTTTCCCGCGGCGCGACCTCCGCGCGCAGCCCGCCGAGGGCCGGGGTGAAGAAGCCCTCGCCGGTGCCGAGCATCCCGGCCAGCAGCACGAAGGCCCAGATCGGCGGCCTGCCAGTGAAAAGCAGCGCCGCCAGCGTGCCTTGCACCGCCAGCCGGATCGTGTCCGTCGTCAGCATGACCGGCCGCCTCCCGACGCGATCGGCCAGCACTCCCCCGCCGAGCATGACCGCGACCTGCGGCACAACGTCCGCGGCGAGAACATAACCGAGGTCGGCAGGACCGCCCCCGCTGTCCAGCACGGCGAAGGTCAGTGCCACCGAGGCCATGGACGAGCCGAGCAGCGATGTCGAGTAACCGACGAAGAAGACCCGGAAGTTGCCCTCGGCCAGCGGCCCGAGCCGCCGGCCCAGCCAGCCCCCCCGGCCCGGCGCTCGCCGCCTCGGCGAGCCTTGGTCGGCATCGACGTTAAATGCGCGTCCGCCGCGATCGCTTTGTGAATGCAAAATTGATTTACTGCGATTATCAGACAGTTCTTTCGGAGAATCTGGCATGAACTCAGAATGCCATCTGAATTATTCGCCGAGCAACGTCGATTAGTTCTATAGTCTGGCGAACCACCAGTACAGCGCATCGTTGTCGCAGTAAATTGCTGAATGGCGTTCCTCTAGATGGCGCGCTAGCATGAAAGAGAGTCGCGAAGGGAATGCACCGATGAATGTCCTGTGCAAGGTCAACATCGTGCCGGTTGAGTACGCCGTTGCTGTGGACCGCTACCTGGCCGAATCCGATCTGGCTACGCCCTCCCGACGCGTCTACCGGATCTCATTGACGAGCTGGAGCTGGGCGCTCGTCGGCTCTCCGCCGCCCGAAGGCGTCAGCCGCCGGAACGCGAGCCCGCCGGTCGTCCCCCTCGCCTTGCTCGACGATCCGAGCACCCGGCCCCGGCTCGCCGCCGCCGTGGCCCGCCGCCGCCAGGAGGCTGGCCAGCGCACGGTCAACAGGGAACTGTCAGCGCTGCGCAGCGCCATCGCGTGGTGGCAGTTCCAGGACTGGGTGCGTACCGATCCCACCCTCGGCCTACGGCAGCCGGCCGGCCCGCTCACATCCCGGCCGCCGCTGAGCAATGCCGAGATCGCGGCGCTATTCCGGCTTCCCGCCGGGCTACGTGACCAGACCTTCTGGCACGTGCTGCGCGACAGCGGCGCCTCGGCAGAAACGGTCCTGGCGCTGAACGCGGGCATGGTCGACGGCCGAAGCCGGCGCGCCAGGACGGCCGACGCCGAGCCCGTCACGTGGTCCGCGGGCACCTGGCAGCTGCTGGGCTGGCTGCTGGCCGGGCGGCGCGACGGGCCAGTGTTCCTGACCGACCGCCGGGCGCCCGTCGGGACGAGCGCCAGCGACGTGTGCCCGCTGACCGGCCGCGGCCGGATGTCCTACCGCCGCGCTGCGGAGATCTTCACCCACCAAACGCGGCCGCTTGACCCGGCCGGGCGCGGCTGGATGCTGCACCAGTTGCGCGGCCACTCAGCTCTCCAGGCCAGACCCGAGCCAGCTACAGGCCAGACCCGGGCCAGCTACAGGCCGGAGCCCGCCGCTAGCTCAAACACGGTATAGGGCCGGCTCGGTCCGACTTCCTCGGTCGTCACCACCGCGTCGGCCGGCGCCTCCCGCCGGATCCTCGCGGCGAACTCCTCCGCCTGATCGGCGTTGTTCGCCCCGACGACCAGGAATCGCCACCGGCGCACGACCGAGTAGTTCTCGGCCGCCAGCCGTGCCGCCAGCGCAACGGCCTCGTGATGCCGGGGTACCTGCACCCGGACCTCGAACAAAGCGACGCCCGACTTCAGCGACTCGGCGGTCTCCTCGGCGTCCAGTGAGCTCCGCTCGGCGGCGACCTCAGCGGCCGTTTCCGGCAGTGGCGCGTCGGCGGGCTCCCATTCCTCAGCGACCGGATGCCAGCGCTCGATCGTGTAGTCCGCCTCTATGCCATGGCTGGCGAGCACCTCGCTGACCGACTGGCGCGCGGTGTCCGCGGCGTCCCTGGTGTGGGTGTACAGGTACAGATCGTCGCCGCCGTCAGTGCCGACGACCACGCGGCCGCCGAGTTGCTCATGCACCTCGCGCTCGACCGTGTGGGTACTGAGCGACGCCGCCGCGTGCCCGGCCCGCCCGGCCTCGTGCAGCCCGACCGTCACTCGCCAGTCGTTGCTGTCTGTTTGCGTCCCGCCGCCTGCGGCGCTCTCGTCGGTCACGGGCGTGACTCTACCGTGCCGGTCCCTCGGCCCGGTGACGACGGTCTCGGACATGTCCTGGCGTCTCGGCGACGAGCGCTGCTCGTCGTCCGGCTCAGCTCACCTTCGGAGTGGCGCGCGCGGCGTAGTGCAGGTACTTCGCGCCGGTCGCCAACTCGTAGAACGTCACCGGGGTCCAGGTCAGCGACAGGGGCTCCCTGACGACGAAGAGATCGGGCCCGACCGGCACCATCGCGTATTCCTGGGTGGGCTCGGGTGTCAGCTCGGCCAGCGGTCCGGTGACCGTGGTCCGCAGAACCGGGCCGTCTCCGGAGATCAATACCTCCAGGCGGGCGCCCGCCCGTTCGTAGACGCCCGCGTGCGGCCGGGCGTTCACCTGCACCGGAGTCGCCGGAGGGCTCAGGGGCAGGGGCATCTCAACGTCGGCGAGGTCGGCGAACATCTCGCGGTAGAGGTCTTGGTACAGGTCCCTGGTGGCGCCGCCGTTGGTCAGCAGCGTCACCGCGAGACCTTCGTCAGGAAGCAACCGCAGGAAGGCTGACTGGCCGATCGTGTTGCCGTCGTGCCCGATCAGCCGGCGCCCGTCCCAGCCGAACCGGCTCCAGCCGAGGCCCCAGGAGTCGCCCAGTGCGTGCTTATCCGGCAGGTCGGCATGAACGTCGGACATCGCGGCCGCGCTGGCCTCGCCCAGCAGCCGGGTGCCGTCGGGTGCAAGTCCGCCGGTCAGGTGCAGCCGCGCGAACCCCAGCACGTCGGCAACGGTCGAGCAGATGATGCCCGCCGGACCCAGCGATCGCGGCAAGCTCCAGACCGGCGCCCTGGCCGGCTCGCCGGCACCCTCGGTCACGTGCCCGACCGCGGCCCGGTACATGAGCGCTTCCTCAGGCAGCGTCACCGTGTGCTCAAGGCCGAGCGGGCCGAAAATCCGCTCACGCATGGCCTTGTCCCACGTGCCGCCGGTCAGCTTCTCGATGACCCGGCCCGCCAGGGCGAAGCCCGAATTGCAGTATGACCACGTCGCGCCGAGCGGGTGGTTCTGCGCGACCTCGGCCAGCCGGGCCACGTACTTCTCGACGCAGTCGTCGCCGCGGCCGGTATCGGCGAAGACGTCACCGTCGATCCCGCTGGTGTGCGTCAGGAGGTGCCGCATCGTCACCTGCTTGGTGACGTTTGGGTCGGCGAGCCGCAGCTCGGGCAGCACGTCGGCGATAGGCGCGTCAAGATCGAGCAGCCCCTCATCGACCAGCTGCATGACGACGGTCGCGGTCCAGACCTTGGAGATCGAGCCGATCTGGAACAGCGAGTCGGCGGTCGCCTCGACGCCGGTGTCCTTGTTCAGCACGCCATAGGCCAGCTCGACCAGCTCATCCTCCCGGCCGGGCCTGACCCGCAGGATGCCGAGCGCCGCTCCGGGGACTCGGTGCTTGCTGGCCAGCGCGGCCAGCCGGCGCTGCCAGTGGGCGGCATCGACGCCGGGGCGCCGCGGGCCCGCGGAGTCGCCCGCGTACTGCTCCATCCAGTCCACCACGCGCCGGTTGACATCGATGCGATGCGACGGCTTGCCGTTGAGGATGAACAGGTGCGACGCATCCGGGTAGAGCACCAGTTTGGTGGGCACGCCGCGCTCGTACAGCGCGGTGTGCCACTGCTCGGCCTGGCCGATCGGGCAGCGAACGTCCGCGGTCCCGTGCAGGATCAGCGTCGGCGTCCGCACGTCCGTAACCCGGGCCATGGGTGACATGGCCGCGTAGGCCGCCTGCCTGGCCCACGGTTCGCCGCCGAGTTCCAACTCGCTGAGGTGATGCCCGGCATCCGAGGTGCCGGCCATGCTGACCAGGTCACTGACCACGCCGCCCGCCACCGCGGCCGCGAACCGGTCGTCGCGGCTGGTGAGATAGCAGGTCATGAAGCCGCCGTAGCTGTAGCCCGTCACGGCCAGCCGTCCGGGGTCGGCCAGCCCTTGCGCCACCAGCTCATCGATCGGCTCGAGGAAGTCCCTGGCGTCGGCCTGGCCCCATGCGCCGAGTGCGGCGTTGAAGAAGCGTTCGCCGTACCCGTCGCTGGCCCGCGGGTTGATCAGCAGGACGGCCCAGCCACGGGCGGCAAGCTCCTGGTGGTAGACGTGCACAGGATCGGCCGCCCCATTCCATGCGTTGTGGGGTCCGCCATGAATGTCCAGCAGCAGGGGCTGCGGACTCTCCGCGGCCGGATCGCGGAGCAGCCAGCCTTGCACGGCCGTGCCATCGGAGATCATGAACTGGCGCTCCTCGCGCGTGTAGAACTCGATGCCATCCAGGCTCGCGCCGTGGCTGGTGCGGACGGTCTCGTCGCCCGTGCCCAGGTCGACTGTGACGATCTCGCCGAACGACGTGGGCGTGGCCAGCACGACGGCCAGCCTGTCTCCTGCGACCGACATGCCCGCGACGACGCGACCGGCTCCGGTGACCACAGGCCGCGGCGGCCGGTCCTTCGTCACCGCGTACGCG
>JASIBJ010000601.1 GCA_030045215.1 Streptosporangiaceae bacterium
TTCACCGCGGCAACGACGGCCTGGCCGCCGCCACCGGGCAGGTGCACGTCAAGCAGCACCACGTCAGGGACGCTCTCGGTGATCGCCGTGATCGCCGGCTGCACGTCGTCGGCCTCGCCCACCACCTGGACGTGGCCTGCCAGCTCCGAGGTCACGCCGGACCTGAACATCGCATGGTCGTCGACCAGGAACACACGCGGCTTGGCCATGTCGGGGGCCGGCGACGGGATACTCATGCCCGCCGGACCGGCTGCTCGGCCGCGGATGACCTCGGCATTGTCAGCGTTACTTCCGTCCCCTCACCAGGGGCGCTGCGAATCGTCGCCGTGCCGCCGCGGCGCATCATCCGGGCCCGCACGGACTCGGCTAGCCCCTTGCGATCACTGGATACCGCGTCAGGGTCGAAGCCGCGGCCGCGGTCGCGAACGAAGATCGATACGGACTCCGGCTCCACCTCGGCGAACAGCGAGACCGTGTCGCTGCCCGACCATTTGGCGGCGTTAACGGTTGCCTCGCGGGCGGCCGCGAGCGTGGCCTCCAGGTCCTCGTCCAGTTCGCAGTCGCCGACGGTAACGGCATCGACGGCGATCCGGTGCTGGCTCTCCACGTCCTGCTGGATCTTCCTGACGCCTGCCGCCAGCGTCATGCCCTCGCCTTTGATGGTCCCGGGCGCCTGGTCGTCGAACAGCCAGGCCCGCAGCTCGCGCTCCTGTCCTCTGGCCAGCTGGATGACCTGTTGCGGCTCGCTGGCCCGACGCTGGATGATGGCCAGCGTCTGGAGCACCGAGTCGTGCACCCTGGCCGCCATGTCGGCACGTTCCTCGGCCCTGATCCTGGCCTGCCGCTCGGCCGCGAGGTCCCTGGCAATACGCAGCCACCAGGGGCCAAGCGCGACCGCCGCGCCCGCGAGTATCAGCAGGATCCCGCCGAGCGGTGGCAGCAGGTCGGTGTGATGCCGCCCGTGCACGAGGACCGCCAGCCCGCACCCGATCAGGGCCACCGTTGTCAGCACCCGAAGCCAGAGACGCTCCTTGGCTCCCGCCGTCGCCGGCGTGAATACCGGCCCGCCCAGCCGGTGCAGCAGCTCCTGCTCGTCGGGGTCGGCGTTGCGCCAGATCAGCACCATGCCGCAGACGCTGATGATCATCGGCCAGGCGACCGCGTTCAGCCACCCCGCGTCCAGGACGGACGCGACCACGAGCAGGACGCCCAGCATCGAGGCGAGCAGAGCCACGATGCCGATGCCCCGCCGGTCGGCTACGGCGCGGCTGGCGATGTTCGCGGACTCGCCGGTAATCGGCAGGAGCAGCCAGGCCACGACGTAGGCGGCGGCTCCGAGGCCGGTCGACAACAGGGTGATGACGACAAGCCCGACGCGCAGCGCGGTCACGTCCACGCCGGTCTTTGTCGAGATGCCCGCCATGACGCCGCCGACGAGTCGGCCTTCGCGCTCGCGTCGCAACGGCAGACGGCTGCCGGGGCCGCGGACTAGCCGCGCGAGCAACCCGTGCGGCGCGCGGGTGCGGCGCCAGTCCTGCTGGCTCGCGCTCCCTGACATCGCTCTCGTAGCCTGATCATCCTGGCTGGCCTGGCCCGGCCGCGGACCCCGCTCGTTCCCCTCTTGATCTTGATGGGAACGCTGGTAACCGCCCTGGTCGCTCGCGGCATCCCAGGACGGAGCGGTACCTGCTCGTCCGGCCATGGGTACATCATCGTGCGCGGGCATGCGCCCAGGCTATCCGGACAGTCCCTGGTTGTGGTCCGGCCCTGTCCGGGCTGCTTCGGGGTCGAATAGGGGTTGTCCCCGATGGCATCGGCCCAGCTCGAGGGGCACGCTGAGGGTTATGAACACCACTGCACCAGAATCAGATCAGCGCACCGACCCGGCCGACCAGGCCACCGGCGACGGCCCGCGGACGCGGCCCCTCTACCGTCCCGTGCAGGACCGGATGCTGGCGGGGGTCGCATCCGGACTGGCACGTTACTTCGGCATCGACGTGCTGCTGGTCCGGGTAGCGCTTGTCGTCCTCGTCTTCGTCGGCGGCATCGGCCTGCCGCTCTACCTGGCCTGCTGGCTGTTGATACCGGAGGAAGGCACGGATCAGTCCATCCTGGCCGAGTTCGCCAAGAGCATGCAGGGCTGGCGAGACTAACCAGGGAGGGCACAGCCCCATGTCGACTCCAACGAGTCCGCAGCGGGCCAGCGCCGCCGCGCTCCGGCGCGCTAGCTGGCCCGACCAGGGGATGCGCGTGTCGGACGCCGACCGCGCGGACGTGGCTGATCGGCTCGCCAAGCACTACAGCGACGGGCGGCTCGATCAGGCCGAGTTCGATGAGCGGCTCGACCGGGCGATGCGCGCGAAGACGCGAGCGGACCTGGTCGTGCTGCTCGCCGACCTGCCGGAAGGCCCGGTACCAGCCCCGGACGACGGCAGCGGGCCGCGCAGCCAGCGACGACAGCAACGGCAGATCCTCAGGGCCCAGCTCCAACGGGAACGCCTGATGCTCAGGCACGAGCGCCAGGAGCATCTCCGGCGGCAGCGCGAACTGCGCTGGCATAGCCTGGGGCAGCTGTCGGCGATCATCGCGCTGGTGGTCATCGTGCTCGTCGTCGGGCGGATTCTCAGTGGCATCTACAGCGTGTGGCTGGTCATCGCCATCCTGGCGTTCCTCTGGCTTCGCAGCGTTCACTCCAGGCGCGGGCCAAGAAGCGGGCCGGGGAACGGTTAGCCGGATGGGGCGCGGGCTGCCTCCGCCTTCCGGGTACCGTTAGCCGCGTCCGCCTGCCGGCCACCTCTGGCTACCCGGCCGACGGATGCTGGAGCCATGAGCACCCACGCCAAGCCCGGGACCGACGTCGCCGTGCTGCTGCGTGAGTATGACGTGGGCACGCTGATCGACGCCGGGCCGCTCGCCGGAGGCAGTGCCGCGGTGCTGCGAGTCCGCACCGACCGCGGTGCCTTCGTACTGAAGCAGGCCGGCCGCCCCGGCGAGGTCGAACTGCAAGCCCGCGTGGCCGTGTACCTCAACGATCGCGGCATCCGGCAGGCGCGCGTCATCCCGGCCGCCAGCGGTGCACTGATCAGTACCGAAGGCAGATTCCTGCTGGAGTTCCTGCCCGGTGCGATCGTGCTACGCCCGACCCGGCCGCAGACCTTGGCCGCGATGCGGCACGTCGGCGCGTACCACCGCGAGCTTGCCGACTGGCCCGGCACGTTCGCGCCTGACCCCGAGTCGCTCTGGCAGCGCGTCGCCGATCCTGACTACCTGGTCGGCGAGCTGCCCGGCCTGCTCAGGCGCTACGAGGCAGCACGGCCGAGCGAGCCGACCGTGGTGCAGGCTCTCGGCGCGCTCGACCAGGCACGCTCGCGTCTCGCCGACCTGCCGCGTCAGCTCGCCCACGGCGACGTCGGCCCGGACAACGTGCTCATGGAGGGCGACGAGGTCGTATCGATCGTCGACTTCACCCCGTACCACGAGTCCGCGCTGTTCGGGGCCTGCACCGCGCTGTACTGGTATCACGCGTTCGGCCGGACGTCGGTGGACATGAGCAAGCTGCGCGACAGCGTCGAGGCCATCGGCCGCGAGCGCGAGTGGACAGCGCAGGAACTGGCCCTCCTGCCCGTTGGCCTCGTGCGCGAGGCTCTGCGCCGCTTCGCAACCCCGTTGGCGGCGGCGGCCGAGTCCGGGCGGCCGCCCGATCCGTCGCTGGCGGCCCGCCACAGCGCCCTCGTTAGCGTCGTGCGCGCACTCGACTCGCTGTAAGTCGTCCGCGCGCTCGACTCGCTGTAACTCGACTCCCTGTAACTCGTTCGCGCGCTCGACTCCCTGTAAGTTGTCACACTCCCTGCACGTTGTGCGGTGCATACCAGGTCAAAGTGACCGCGAAAACGCCGAGAACTTACAGGGAGTGCGAGAACTCACAGGGAGTGCGAGAACTCACACGGAGTCGAGAACTCACACGGAGTCGAGAACTCACAGGATGTCGGTGCCGTACGAGATCGTGTCGTTCATGGATGCAGCGGACTTACGTGAGGCTCTCCGGTCGGCCGGAGTCCTGACGCGCGCAGATCTCCTTGCCGCCGGCGTGGAGCGGGCGCGCATCGATACCGCGCTCAGGAACGGCAGGCTTATCCGGCTGAGCCGCGGCGTCTACGCTCGCGCGGACGCCGCCAAGAAGGCACGCAGAGAGGCCGGCGGCGAGTACCGCCTCCGGGTGGCGGGCGCGCTAGCGGCGGCAGGCGCAGGCGTCGTGGTCAGCCACCAGTCAGCGGCCCGGCTACTGGGCATCGACCTGCTGGACGAGGGCGGCAGGCAAGTCACCATGACCGGGCCCGACGATCGCGGCTGGCACGGCAGAACTGGAACGCACCGATACGCGGTCGCCATTCCCGCCGATCACGTGACCACTACATCTGGCCTTCCCGTCACCACGCCGGCCCGGACCGTCGTCGATCTCGGCCGCCTGCTGGATTTCCGGGCCGGCGTTGTAGCCGCGGACAGCGCCCTGTTCAAGAAGCTAACCACGAAAGCGGATCTGCGGTCCGTGCTCGCGGCGCTGCCACGGCGGCCGGGGATTGCACGAGCCGCGGAGGTCATCGAGTTCGCAGACGGCCGAGGCGAGTCTCCGCTGGAATCCATCGCCAGGGTCGGCTTAAGGGACAGCGGGCTTCCGCCGCCTGAACTGCAGGTCCAGCTCGGCAACGGGTTCGAGCCGATCGCCAGGGTCGACTTCTATTGGAAGCAGTACCGGACCGCGGCCGAGGCTGACGGCGCGATGAAGTACGACCAGGACCCCGCGCTGGCCAGGAGACAGCTACAGCGGGACCACCTGCTGCGGGCGGAGGGCTACGAAGTCGTTCACTTTACGTGGCAGGACATCAACTTCTCGCCCGAGCTCGTAGCCGCCTGGATCAGGCAGGCCTTTCGCCGCCAGGTCGAGACGGGCGAGGCGCAAGACCGCCGAATCGCGAGCTGACGCTTGTCACTTACCCGGCAAGGCGTCGATCGCCGCGCGAATACGCTTCTCCGAGACCGCATAGGGCGTCCCGAGCACCTGGGCGAACAGGTTCACGCGAAGTTCCTCGATCATCCAGCGGATGGCGACCACATCGGCGCCGAGCCGGGCACCGGGAGACAACTCGGCCAGCACGGCTTGGTACTCGGCACTGACCCTGTGCACCACGGCCATGCGCTCGGCGTCCCGGCCCTGCTCCCCTGGCAGTTTGTCGAGTCTCCTGACCATGGCCCGCAGGTACCGGATCAGGTCGGGCAGCCGGGCTGCGCCCGTGTCGGAGATGAAGCCCCGGTAGATCAAGCCGGCGAGCTGCCCCCTCATGTCGGCCATCGCTGCCGCCAGTGCCGGGTTCGGTGTTGTGCTGAGCCGGACCTCGACCTCGTGCGCTTCCGCGAGCACTCTGGCCACGACGTCCACCACCTTCGCCGTCTGCACGGCCAGCTGATCCCGTGCCGCAGCGACGAGCCTGACGAAACCAGTCGCATCCCAGACCGGGCCGCCCGCGTCCAAAATCACCTGGTCAGCAGCGCAGGCCGCGCAGTCGTCCACCAGCGCGGCGGCACTGGCGTAGGGGTGCCTGCTCATCGCCATTTTTGCCGAAACCGGCAGTCGGCCGGCGATCGATCGCGCACCCGAAGGGACCTGCATGAGAATCAGCCGCCGGGTACCGCGGAGCATCGACTGGTCCGCCTCGGCCCGCGTCGGGAACAGCCGGACATCGACGCTGTCCCCGGCGTCGGCGAGCGCCGGGTATCCGGTGACCTGGCCGCGGGTGAACACCCGGGGCAACGTGCCGATGGTCCAGTCCCGCAGCCCGGTCCTCGTGATCTCAGCGGCTGCGTCGGTCAGCACTGCCTGGAGCCGCGGCCGCAGTTGGTGCCGCAACTCAGCCAGGTCCTTGCCGGTCGCGGCCACCTTGTCGCCGTCCATGACCCGGTAGGTGACCCGCAGGTGCGGTGGCAGCTTGGTGACGTCGAATGCCGACTTCGGCACCGGGACGCCTGCCAGCCGGCCGAGCTCCCGGCTCAGCGAGTCGATCAGGTCGCCATGCGGCTCGCCCAGCCCGGGCAGAACCGCTCGAGCCGCGTCCGGTGCCGGCACGAACATGCGGCGCAGGTCCTTGGGCAGACCGCGAATTAGCTCAGTCACGAGCTCCTCGCGCCGGCCGGGCACCTGCCAGCCGAAGTCCGCCTCGTTCCCCTGGTTAAGGGCCTCCAGCGGGATGTCAACCGTCACGCCATCCACAGCCTCGCCAGGCGCGAAGGCATAGCTGAGCGGGAACGCACCCCAGTTCTCTGGGTAGTCCTCGGGGCGGAAGTCGGCGGCCTGCGCGGTCACCAGGTTATCCAGGCTGAGATTGAGCAGGCCGGGGTCGGTAGTTTTGGCCTTCTTCCACCACGCGTCGAAGTGACGGGCCGAGGTCACGGTCTTCGGGATGCGCTGATCGTAGAAGGCGAAGATGACCGAGTCGTCGGCCACGATGCCCCGGCGCCTGGCCTTGTCCTCCAGTTGCCGGGCCTCGGCCAAAACATGCTC
>JASIBJ010000602.1 GCA_030045215.1 Streptosporangiaceae bacterium
TTCATGAGCTCAGCGGGCATGCGGCGTCCTCTGCTAGCGGCCAGCGCGGCGGCCTACCGCGCCCGCGCTCTACACTAAGAGCCCGCCTGCTGCCTGCTGCGCCGGCCCGCCGACTTTGCCAGACGACGGTGAGCTAGTCGCGGATCGCGATCTGATCGATGGCGGACTCCTGAATGTCCAGGTCCTCCAGGTAGCTCCTGAGCCTGTTTGCCTCCTGCGCGCTGATGGCGGCGTGGTTGTAGGCCAGGCTTGCAACCAGCAGGTCAACCAGCTCGCGCCATTCGCCCGCCTGGGCCATCGACCGCAGACCGGCGACGTCTTCTTGCCGCACTCTGCCCGCATACTGGTCAGGCAGTTGTCTGAGCGCCGCAAGCAATCGCCCCTGGTCCATCAGGCCTCCTCCGGGTTCCTGACGACCCCCGGCCCACCGGGCTCGGGCCAGGCCGTCCAGATCCGACCGTCGTGGTTGACAACCACCATGACCTCCACGCCGTCCCGCACGCCGTGCACAAGCCATCGATGATTCGGCTGCCAGACCGGTGTCTCGTCCGGCGTGCTCGCGACATCAGCTACGTGCGCCTGGCAGGCCTCGTCGCTCCACCGCTCCGGAAACTCGGTCTTGCCCGGATGACCGGTACCGTGCCGGTGACCGCCACCCCACTGATCGCCGTCAAGAGTGTGCCTCATTCGATCCTCGGTCAGCCGGATCGTATCCGGCGCCGGCCGGTCCGCATTAGCGCAGATGCCAGCAGCGTCCCAGGGCGATCGCGCGGCCTTGGCGTCGACCTGCCCGGCCACGGGGTTAGCGAGCTCCGATGAGCCTCTCCGGGCTACCGCGGCGGCTTCGCCGTCTACCTCGCGCCATCGGTGCGATGACGGGTGGCCATCCGGCAGCCGCGCCAGCCGCTGGCGTAAAACCTCAGTCGTCTCCGCTCCCGCGTTCGCGCCGAGATCCCCGGGTTCTGGCGTCTTGGGCTTGTCCGCCGCCAAGTCCCGCACCCTCACCTCCGCAGGTGGGTGCCGCTAGTGACGCCGATGATGCCACACGCGTCCTCATGCAACCGGACTCATCATCAAACCGAGTCGGCGGCTGAACCAGCGCCTGCGGAGCGCCAGCTTGAACAGCCGCGTGCCGGCCCCTTGCGGCCGACTAGGCCGGACAAGACGCAGCGGCGGCAGTGGCTGGCGCGCAACGATCTGTCGGATTTGCCGCACCGGTTCGGCCGGGCGCTGCGCCCGTGATGTCCGCCATGCGATAATCGCGCCGTGACCGATCCGCTGGCCGACGTCTTGCGCGACGCCTGGCACCTGCATCGCGCCAGCGCCGCCCGCATGCTGATCATCGCAGCGGCCGTCTACGGGCCGGCCGCGGGCCTCACGGTGCTGATCACCGTCAACCGCGGATCGGCAGCGTGGTGCTACGCGGTTGCCGGGGTCGCGACGTTCCTCCTGATCACTGTCGTCGCGGCGCGCCCTCCGGCGCCCAGGGCAGGCGATGCCCCGACACGGATCGGGCTGGCGACTGCCGTGGTCCGGGCCGCGCCTGCCGCGGCCGTCTTGGCCGCGGTCTGGCTCGTGCTCGTCGGATCCATATCGATCCTGAGGTCCTGGGACTTCCTCGTCGCCATCCCGGCCCTGTACCTGATGTTCATGTGGCTGCTCGCCGTGCCGGTCGTCGTCATCGAGGACCTGCCTGTGCTGGCAGGCGTCCGGCGCAGCTGGCGCCTTATCCACGGCCACGGGTCCGCGCTTGTCTGGACGGTGGCGAAGGCCTATGGCGTCTGGATTCTGGTCATGGTCATCCCGATCCTCGTGATCAGCACGCCCGGCATGCCGGTCGTGCTGCATCGGGTGATCCCGACCATCGTCGCGGGCGTCGGCTATGGCCCGTTCATGGCCATCACCCTGACGCTGATCTACTACCGGCTGGCGGCAGCCTGCGACGCGGCGGAGTCAGGACCCGGTGCACGGCCGGAACCGGTGGCGGCCGCGTAGCCGCGCGTACCGCTGCACGCCGCCGGTAGCGTTCGCGCATGGGATCGCTGGCAAACTGGGCCGGGAACGTGCAGTTCCGGGCCGCGACCGTCCACCGCCCGGCGAGCGTGCCCGAACTTCAGCGGCTGGTCGCCAGTTCGGGGAGAATCCGGGCCCTGGGCACGGGTCACTCGTTCAGCCTGGTCGCCGACACCGACGGTGACCTCGTTTCGCTGGCCGGCCTGCCGCCGGCTGTGGACGTCGACACCAAGGCGGCCGCGGTGCGCGTCAGCGCCGGGCTGCGCTACAGCGACATCGCGCCCCGTCTGGACGCGGCCGGGCTGGCGCTCGCCAACCTCGCCTCACTGCCGCACATCTCCGTTGCCGGCGCGGTCGCGACCGGTACGCACGGCTCCGGTGACGCCAACCAGAGCCTGGCCGCCGCGGTGAGCGCGCTGGAACTGGTAACCGCCGGCGGCGATCTCATCCAGGTCAGCCGGAGCGCCGAGCCAGACCGGTTCCCTGGCGTGGTCGTCGCGCTCGGCGCGTGCGGCGTCGTGACGAGCCTGACGCTCGACGTTGTTCCGGCGTTCGCCGTCCGGCAGTGGGTATATGAGGACGTGCCGTTCGCCGCAGTCGCGGCCGGGTTCGACGAGATCACGTCGGCCGCCTACAGCGTCAGCATGTTCACCGACTGGCGCCGTGACCGGATGACGCAGGTCTGGCTGAAGCGCACCGCGCCGGCCGACGTCCCGCCGGCGCGCTGGCTCGGCGGCCGACTGGCCGAGGCTGACCTGCACCCGATCGCCGGCATGCCCGCCGACAACTGCACGCCGCAGCTTGGTCGGCCGGGCCCGTGGCACGAGCGGCTGCCGCACTTCAGGCCTGAGTTCACGCCGAGCGCGGGGGATGAGCTGCAGTCTGAATTCCTGCTCGGCCGGCATCATGCGGTCGAGGCGCTGGCCGCCCTGACCCGCATCGGCGCTATGCTCGCGCCGGCCGTGCAGGTCAGCGAGACCCGCACTGTGGCCGCCGACGATCTGTGGCTCAGCCCGGCCTACCGGCGGGACTCGGTAGCTTTCCATTTCACGTGGGTGCCGGACGCCAAGGTCGTCGGGCCCGCGCTGGCTGCCGCGCAGGCGGCGCTGGCGCCGTTCGAGCCGCGCCCGCACTGGGGCAAGCTCAGCACCATCCCGGCCGCGGATGTGGCCGGCCGGTACCCGCGGCTGGACGACTTCCGGCGGCTGGTCGCGGAGTTCGATGGCCCCGGCCAGTTCCGAAATGAATATGCCGACGCCTATACCCGACCAGGCGGTTAGGCCAACACTC
>JASIBJ010000603.1 GCA_030045215.1 Streptosporangiaceae bacterium
GACGAGTGGAAGCTCAAAGGCGACCTGACGATCAAGGGCAACACCAGGCCGGTCGAGCTCACGGTTCACCGCTACGGGGAATTCAACGACCCCGGCATGATGGGCCACCGGATCGCCTACCGCGCCGAGACCAAGATCAACAGGCGCGACTACGGCCTGAGCTTCAACATGCTGCTCGACGGGCGGATGGTCGTCAGCGAGGAGATCCACATCAACATCGAGGGCGAACTGGTCGAGCAGAAGGAGCCCGCTCCGGCGGAAAGTGGCTGACGCGCCGCGGCGCTTGCTGCCGGACAACGGGCGAGGAGCCCGCCCGCACTACGGGATCAGGAAAGGACGGCGGGGAGAGCGACGTCGGCGCTTCAGCCGGCGTTCACGCCCACCCGCCGCGCGAGCCGCACCGGGTCGAGGTCGGCTACGAAGATCTTCTGGAGCATGTGCCAGTCCTGCGGGTGCTCGGTAATCCCCTGCTGGAAGCAGTACGCCATGGCCTGCGTCATCGCGGCGATCTTCTCGCGATGGTCGCCAGCCGCGGGCACGGGGACCTCGGGGTAGACGCGGGCTCCCCAGCCCTCGCCCTGAAACCACAGCGTCACCGGCATCAGCGCCGCACCCGTATGCTCGGCCAGCGCCGCCGGCCCGGCCGCCATCCGCGCGGCCTCGCCGAAGAACTGCACCTCGACGCCGGCTGCGGAGAGGTCGCGATCGCAGACCAGGCAGACCAGCCGGCCCTGCTGCAGGCGCTGTGTGAGCACATCGAACGGGCCCGTGCCTCCCGTGTGCGGCAGGACCTCCATGCCGAGGCTCTCGCGGAACGCCACGAACTTGTCGTAGACCGCGGCCGAGCTCAGCCGCTCGGCGACCGTGGTGAACGAGCCCGCCCCGCGGCGGACGATCCACGCCCCAGCCTGCTCATAGTTGCCCATGTGCGGCAGCGCGAAGATGACGCCCCGCCCGGCCGCGAGGTGGCCGAGCGCGACCTCAACCTGGTCGCCTTCCATCCGCATCCCGGCCATAATCTCGTCGGCCGGGATTACCGGCAGCCGGAAGACCTCCAGCCAGTACCGCAGATACGACCGCATGCCCTGGCGGGAAAGCCGCCGCAAGTCCTCCTCGCCGGCGCCCGGCCCGACGACCCGGCGCAGGTTCGCTTCCAGCCGCCGCACGCCGCGACCGTGCCGCAACCACAGCACGTCGGCAATCGCTGCGAACAGGCGGCGCATCCACGACCTCGGCAGCCTGCACACTGCGGCCCAGCCGATCAGGTACAGCCGCGCATAAAGTCGGTCCTGCCGCTTCGCCAAGTTCTAACCACCAGGCCAATCCCGGATGGTCGCACGAGCTCGTGACCAATGAAAACAACAGTAACTCCTGCGGAGGGGTCCTCCGCATCCGCAGGGGGTCGCGCCGCCGGCCGTGCTGCCCTACCGATCGTGCTTTCTTGCGGGAACGAGGTGGCGCCCGCCTTCCCGCCGCCCGCACGTGGCAGGTACTCCGGCGCACTCACAGGGCGGGCACGCCCGAGCCTAACCCGGCCGGGCTAACGGCCATGAGACCGCAGCCAGCCAAGACAGCAGCGCGGCGGCGCCGGCCTGCGCCGGAACAGGCGGCAGCCGGCCGCCGCCGGGAACCGCCGCCGCCGGGCCGGGTGAGATCGGCAGAACCGTACGCACGGGTGGTCAACCAGGGACACGGCTAACCGCCGCGCAGCGCGCGGATCGACTGCCGCAGCGAGGCAGTGGTCGCGAGCACGGCGGACGGCTCGTAGCCGCAGTGCGCCATGCAGTTGGCGCAGCGCGGGTCCTTGCCGCGGCCGTAGGAGTCCCAGTCGGTTGTCTCGACGAGCTCGGCATAAGTCTTGGCGTAACCGTCGGCCATCAGGTAGCAGGGCCGCTGCCAGCCAAGCAGCGAGTACGACGGGATGCCCCAGGCCGTGCAGGCGAAGTCAGCCTTGCCCTCGAGGAAGTCGAGGAACAGCGGCGTGTGGTTGAGCCGCCAGCGGCGCCGGTTACCGTCTGCGAACGCCTTGCGGAACAGTTCCCGCGTCTCGGTCACGCCGAGGAAGTGCTCCTGGTCCGGAGCCTTCTCGTAGGCGTAGGCCGGCGAGATCTGCATGTCATCGATCTTCAGCTCATCGTTGAGGAAGTCGAGGACATCGATGATCGTGTGCGGGGTGTCGGTGTTGAAGAACGTCGTGTTCGTGTTGACGCGGAACCCGCGTCGCTGGCACTCCTTGATCGCCGCGACCGCCTCGTCGAACACGCCTTCCTTGCAGACGGACTCGTCGTGCCGCTCGCGAAGCCCGTCGATATGGACGACCCACGCGAAGTAGGGCGACGGCTTGAACTTGTCCAGCTTCTTGGGGATCAGCAACGCGTTCGTGCACAGGAAGACGAACTTCTTGCGCCTGATCAACTCGTTGACGATCACGTCGATCTGCGGGTGCATGAGCGGCTCACCGCCGGCGATCGATACCATCGGCGCGCCGCATTCCTCGACCGCGGCGATCGCCTGCTCGACCGGCATCCGCTGCTTCAGCAAGCTCGCTGGCTGCTGGATCTTTCCGCATCCGGCGCACTTGAGATTGCAGGCGAACAGCGGCTCCAGCTCGACAAGCAGCGGGAACTTGTCCGTGCCTGTCAGCTTCTGTCGCATCAGGTAGCTCGCTACCCGCATGCTCTGCCGCAGTGGCATCGCCACGATTACCGCACCTCCTTCGGAAGGCCGAACTGCAAAGTTTCGGCCGTCACTGCTACCTCGCTGATCTCGGTCGGGCCAAGCCCCGACAGGGCTCTGGTGATCTGCCCGACCACGGCTGGCGGCGCGGACGCCCCGGCGGTAACGCCGATGACGCGCGCTGGGGCGAGCCAGCCAAGCTCGATGTCCTCGGGCCCGTCGACCAGGTGGGCGGCGCGGGCCCCGGCCCGCACTGCCGTCTCCACCAGGCGCTGAGAGTTGGATGAGTTGGCCGAGCCGGCGACCAGGACGAGGTCGCACTGCGCCGCGATGGCCCGCACCGCCTGTTGCCGGTTCGTCGTCGCGTAGCAGATGTCGTCAGAGCCAGGGCTGGTCGCAGCGGGGAATCGCTCCTTCAGCGCATCCACCACGCCGGCGGCCTCGTCGACGGACAGCGTGGTCTGCATCAGGTAGGCAACCCTCCGGGGGTCGGCCGGTTGCAGAGCTGGCACGTCGTCGGGGGTCTGCACCAGCACGGTGGACGATGGTGCCTCGCCGAGGGTGCCCTCGACCTCCTCGTGCCCCTCGTGCCCGATCAGGGCGACCAGGTAGCCCTCAGCGGCAAACCGGCGCGCCTCGGCGTGCACCTTGGCCACCAGCGGGCAGGTCGCGTCGATGGGCTGGAGTCGGCGCCTGGACGCCTCCCGCCGGACTTCGGGCGAGACGCCGTGGGCGGAAAACACCACGGTGGCGCCGTCGGGCACCTCGCCAAGCTCGTCGACGAAGATCGCGCCGCGCCGGGCCAGATCCGCCACCACCGTGGCGTTGTGCACGATCTGCTTGCGCACGTACACCGGGGCGCCGCGGGTGTCCAGCGCCCGTTCGACGATCTCGATAGCGCGCTCGACGCCGGCGCAGAACGAGCGCGGGCTGGCCAGCACGATCGTGCGGGGCCCGCACGCGGCCGCCCACCGGGTCAGGGCCGGCGCTGCCTGCCGCAGCGACCGCAGCGCGCGGATCCCGCCGGGGACTATGTGCGGCCCGATCACCGAGTGCTCGGGCGTATCGGATATCGCCCGGACCACGACCACCGGCGCGCCGCCGGCCCCGGCCAGCAGCGGTGCCGACTCCATGTCGACGGCGATCGACCCCCCGGCCGCCAGGGCTGCGTGCTGGCCGGGCCTGAGCAGGTGATCGACGGTGCTGATCGGCCCTACCTGCACCGGCAGCCCGGACCTGCGCAGCTCGCCGGCCAGCAGCGGCGCCGACGGGCAGGGCACGGTGGTGACGCCGTCGCTCACCTGCGAGGCGACCACCACGTCGCCGGTTCTCAGGTCTCTGGTCAGGCCGCCGCCGACTCCGGCGACCGCCAGCATGTCCGGGGCCGATGCCGCGACCCCGGCCGCGGTGACGGCCGCGCGGGCCGGACCGTAGCCGGCCCGGACCACGCGAACGCCGCCCGGCACGGACTCGCTCCCGGCGTCGTCGAGCCCGCGCCGCACCGCCCTGGCCTCAATCGCCAGCGGCGCGCACACGGTCAAACCGGCCGGCTCGTTCATCCGCTCGCCCTCAGGTACCGGCCGAGCGCGCTGACCGGGAAGACCACCCGGTAGAGGTGGTAGTTGATGTAGAAGTCGCCGGGGAAGCCTGTGCCCGTGAACTGCGGCTCATCCCAGCCGCCGTCGGCTCGCTGGGTCGATGTCAGCCAGGCCACGCCACGGTCGGCTGCCCGCATGGCGTCATCGCCGCCGGCCGCGATCAGCGCCAGCAGGGCCCACGCGGTCTGCGAGGCGGTCGACTCCCCCCGCCCCGACCACGCCCGGTCGGTGTAGGAGCGCAAGTCTTCGCCCCACCCGCCGTCGGCGTTCTGGTGGCTGATCAGCCAGCTGACCGCGCGCCTGATCGGCGGCTTGCCCGGCAGCACCCCCGCCGCGATTAGCGCCGGCACGACGGCCCCGGTCCCGTACACGTAGTTGGCGCCCCAGCGGCCGAACCACGACCCGTCGGCCTCCTGCGCGCGCAGCAACCAGGTCACCCCGCGGCGGACCGCGGCGCTGGCGCCCAGGCCCTCGGCGCATAGCGCCTCGACCGTGTGCGCGGTGACGTCAGCCGACGGCGGGTCGATGACCTCGCCGAAATCGCAGAACGGCAGCCTGGTCACCAGCCTGGACGTGTTGTCCGCGTCGAACGCGGCCCAGCCGCCGTCGCGCGACTGCATGCCCTTCAGCCAGGCGACGCCCCGGGTCGCGGCGGCCGCCACATCGGCTGCGGGCTCGGGCGGCAGGGCGACGCGCCGCAGTGCCAGCAGCACCTCGGCCGTGTCATCGATGTCCGGGTAGCCATCGTTGTCGAACTCGAACGCCCAGCCCGCGGGCGCGAGTCCCGGCCTGCGGACCTGCCAGTCCCCGGGGCCGCGGATCTCTTCCTCGAGCAGCCACCTGGCCGCGGAGACCAGCGCCGGGTCGTCCGGCGCAACCCCCGCGTCGCCGAGCGCGACCATCGCCAGCGCGGTGTCCCAGACCGGCGACTGGCAGGCTTCCAGCCGCCGTACCGGTCCGTCAGGGCCGTCCTCGATGATCGTGAACCGGTCCAGGCCGGCCAGGCCGCGCTTGATGACTGGATGCTCAAGCCCGTGTCCGAGCAGGTGCAGCGCGATCAGGGAGTAGACCCAGGGCGGCTGAATGCCGCCCCAGCAGCCGTCTCGTTCCTGCCTGGCAATGATCCAGTCCGCGCACCGGCGCATCGCGGCGGCCCGCGCCCTGCCGGCCGGGGCCAGGCGCCGGACGTAGCGCTCGTAGCCATGCAGGGCCCGGTCAAGGCCACGGAACGCGGCGCGCCAGGGGTCTCGTGACGCCGGCTGCCCGCCGCTAGGGCCCGGCCGGGCCTGCGCTCGCAGCTCGGGCAGGCTGAAAGGAAGCCGGCGGACCGGCCGCAGCGAGCAGACGACAGTCAGGGGCACTATCGTCTGCCGGGCCCAGCACGCCCAGTCGTAGACGTTCAGCGGGAACCAGGCCGGAAAGTAGATCATCTCCGGCGGCATGACCGGGAGCTCGGCCCACGGCCATTCACCGAACAGCGCCAGCCAGATCCGGGTGAACACGCGGGTCGCCTCGATGCCGCCCTGCGCCCTGATCCAGCTGGCGGCCTGGCTCATGTGCGGCGCCCCCGGCTGATGGCCGGCCAGCCGCAGGGCGACGTAGGCCTCGACGGTCGTGGACAGATCCGCCGGGCCGTCGTGGAAATTCGCCCATGTCCCGTCGGCGCGCTGCCGCGAAGCGATCCAGCGGGCCGCGGCGGCCGTCTCCTCATCCGTCCGGATGCCGAGGAACTCGCGCAGCAGCAAGTCCTCCGCGTCCATCGTGACGTTCGTCTCCAGCTCGCCCTGCCACCAGCCGCGGCCGTCCTGCAGCCCGGTGAGGTAGCGGGCAGCCAGCTCTAGCGACCGCCGGGCCGCGAAGACCACGGACGGCTCGAACTCGCCGGTCGGGATCGGCCCGGCCTCGGCGCTTCCTGGCATGACGTCGGGGTGGATCACCATGTGCGCGCCGTGATGAACTCGGCTATCGCCGCGAACTCGGCCCGGACATCGTCGGGCATCTGCGCCTGTTCCAGGGACTCGAACGCGGACGCGAGCGCCGAGTCGGCGATGGCCTCGGTGCGCTCCTTGCCGCCGGCCGCCTCGACCAGGCTGGCCGCCCGCGCGACCTCGTTCTCGGTCAGCTCCCCCGGCCGGGCCAGCAGCGCCGCCAGCTCGGATCCGGCGTCGGTGCCGCTGGTCAGCGCGGTCACGATCGGCATCGACTTCTTCCTGGCCCGGACGTCCGAGCCGACCGGCTTGCCCGTGACCTCGGGCGCCCCCCAGATGCCGAGCAGGTCATCGGTCATCTGGAACGCAAGGCCGGCGTTGGCGCCGAAGGCGGCCAGCCCCATGGCCAGGGTGGCGGGCGCGCCCACGTGCACGGCACCGATGCTGCACGCGCACGACATCAGCGCGGCGGTCTTGTCGCCGGCCATGTCCAGGCACTCGGCGACCTGGACGTCGTCGCGCCGCTCGAACGCCAGGTCAGCGCCCTGGCCGGCGATCAACCGCTGCACCGCCGCGGACAGGCAGCGCGCCGCCCAGATGCCGTAGGGCGGGCACTCAAGCAGCAGGTCCCCGGCCAGCACCAGCAGCGCGTCACCGGCCAGTATCGCCCCGCCGATGCCGAATACAGTCCAGGCCGTTGGCCGGTGCCGCCGCTCGGTGTCGCCGTCCATGATGTCGTCGTGGAGCAGCGAGAAGTTGTGCACCAGCTCGACCGCGGCCGCGGCCGGCACCGCGGCCTCCGGCTTAGAGCCGGCGGCCCGCGCGGACAGCAGCGCGAGCGCCGGGCGCAGCGCCTTGCCCGAGCCGCTGCGAGTCGGCCGCCCCTCGGCGTCGGCAAGCCCGAGGTGGTAAGCGGCGACGGTCCTGACGTCGGCGCTCAGCCGATTCACGGCTTCCTCGATCGCGGGCCCGACAAGGTCGCGGGCGACCTGGACCCCGGCCGGCATCGTCACCGTCATGACGCACCAGTCCCGGCCGGGTCAAGGTCCGCGGACCGGGCCGCCGGCGGCAGCCAGGCCAGTTCGCGAATCAGCTCCTGTGCGGCGTTATGACCGCTTCGCACGGCACCCTCCATAGTGTCCGGCCAGCCGGTATCGGTCCACGAACCGGCCAGCACGAGTCCCGGCACCGAGGTCGCGGCGCCGGGTCGCAGCGCGGCGGAGCCCGGCGACTGCCGGAACGTCGCCCGACGCTCCCTGGTGACGAAGAAATCGGTGACCCCCGCCCTGGCCGCGGCCGGGAACAGCCGCTCCAAGGCCGGCAGGAATTGGTCCCGCAGCCTGGCCGCAGGCAGGTCGACGTAGTCGTCGGCGGCCGACAGTGATACCGCCACGTACTGGCCGGCCTCCAGGCCCGCGTTCCTGGTCTTGTCGAATACCCACTGAACCGGCGAGTCCACAGCGGCGGCGAACGGCAAGTCCATGACCCGCCGGTCGTACACCACGTGCACGTTCACGATCGGCGAGTAGCCGAGGCGGTCCCAGTCCGCAGCGTGTACCACCTTGGCGGCGCAGCCCAGCCTGGCGGCCTGGCCGGCCGGCACCGCGAGCACCACGGCATCTGCCACCACGGCATCGCCCGCGCCCTGGCCAGCCCCCTCCTGGCCGACGCCAGCCGCGCCCGGGACCGCCTCGTCCTGGCCGACACCGTCCTGGCCGACACCGTCCTGGACCGGCGCCCGGCCTGATGTGAACTCCACCCGGAACCCGGCGTCGGCACGGGGCTGGACACTCGCGACCCTGGCCGAAAGGCGCATCCGAACGCCGAGCCTGGTGAGCAAGGCGGCCGGCGCCGTTCCGTGCATCTGGCTGAGCGGGACGGTGGCGATTCCGATGTCCGCGGCATCGTTGCGGCTCAGGAGCGCCGTCTTGATCACCGTAGCCGCGAGCGGCACGCTGGCATCATCCCCCGCGATGTTCAGCGCGGAGACGATGAACAAGTCCCAGAGCCGGCGCCGGGCCTGCTCTCCCTGGCCGCGCGCGGCCAGCCAGTCCCCAAGCGGGCTGCGGTCGAGTCCGGCATCGGCAGGATCGGCGCGCCTGAACGCGAGGGCTGCGCGAGCCACGCGGGCCCGCTCCGGCAGCGACAACAGCGGATAGCGGGCGAGGGCGCCGGCCAGGTGCAGCGGGCTTGGCAGCGCGGTCCGCCGGAGCCTGGCCTGGCCGCCGGGAGACAGTACCGTGACGTCGAAGCGGTCCTGGATCGTGACCGAGCCGGAAACTCCGAGCCTGGCCAGCAGGCTCTGGTACGAATCACAGCAACGCAGGAACACGTGCTGGCCGGTGTCGACCATCAGCGTGCCGCGCGAGAACGAGGACGCGGCGCCGCCCAGCCAGGGCCGGGACTCAAGCAACGTGACATCGACGCCGGCGTCGCGCAGCGCGATCGCCGCCGCAATTCCGGCCAGCCCGCCGCCGATGACGACGACATGGCGGGCCGTCACGGGCCGTCTCCCGGCGCTGAGTCCCTGCCCGGCCTGGTTCTGCCGGACAAGCGGCCCAAGCCGGCCAGCGCCCGGACCGCGATCATCGCCTTCTCCCCCGCCGGCAGTGACATCCTCTTCTCCAGCGCCACCTGCGGCCGCGCGGAGATGTGCTCGAGCAGACGACGGTAAATGCCCGCCATCGCACCGGTGCATGCAGCACTGCGGCGATCAAGCATGGGCAGCAGCCGCAGCCCGCTCGCATACCATTCCCTGGCCCGCTGGGCCTCGAACCGCATCAGTTTCGTCATCGGTCCGTCAATGACGCCCTGGCCGCCCGCGCCTTCCTGGCCCGCGGGCGTCAGGGTGCAGCCAAACCGGGCCAGATCCTCGGCCGGGAGGTAGACCCGGCCGTTGCCCAGGTCCTCGCGGACGTCGCGCAGGATGTTGGTGAGCTGGAGGGCTACTCCGAGGGCGTCGGCCAGGGGCGAGGCAGCCGCCGGGTCCGCAGCGCCGAATACCCCGAGCGACAGCCGGCCAATCGATCCGGCCACGCACCGGCAGTAGTGCTCCAGGCTCGCGAAGTCCGCATAGCTGACCCCGCGAACATCAGCCTCACAGCCGTCGATAAGCTCGCAAAACGCCTCCACCGGGACCGGGAAGCGGCGGGCCGCGTCCAGCAGCGCCACTAGCACCAGATCATCATCGGGAGCGCTGCCCCCGGCCACCGAGGTCACCGCCGCGCGGGCGGCGTCTAGAGCGCCTATCTTCTCCGGCGCGGGCAGGGTCCCGTCTCCGATGTCATCGATCCGGCGGGCCAGCGCGTAGACAGCCGACAGTGCGCGCCGCTTATCCGGCGGCAGCAGCGCGATCCCGTAGGCGAAATTCTTGGCCTGCTGCCGGGTGATGAGCTCGCAGTACTGGTAGGCGGCCCGGACGCGGGTCGCCTCAGGAGCAGTAGTGGTCACCCGCTCACCTGGCCCGCACGTACGTGGTGATGAGCTCCGCGGCCGTCCTGCCCTTGCCTGGCCGCCGTGTGGCCGACAGGACGTCATAGTCCGCTGCCGCGATCGCGGCGAGGGCGGCCCGGCCGCCTGCCACGTAGCCCGCAACGGCAGCCCGCGCGGTCCCGCGCAGGGTGCCGACCAGGGGTGCGCCGGCATCGATCAGCTCCCGTGCCCGGCCGACCTCGTACGCGAGCAGCCGCCGCAGTGGTGGTGCGGCGGCGCCGGCCCGCAGGTCCTCTTCCGTGCAGCCATAGGCGCGCAGGTCCTCGGCGGGCAGGTAGACCCGGCCGGCCCGCATGTCCTCGCCAACGTCCTGCAGGTGCTCGGCGAGCTGAAGTCCGGTGCAGATGGAGTCTGAGAGTTCCGCGCGCTTCGGCGAGAACGCGCCGAACACGTAGAGCACGATCCGCCCGACCGGGTTGGCCGAGAGCCGGCAGTAGCTGACCAGTTCCGCGAAGGTCTCGTAGCGGGTGACGGTCTGGTCTTGCACGTTGGCCTGGATCAGGTCAAGGAACAGCTGCATCGGAACCGCGCAGTCGGCTACGACCCCGGCGAGTCCGCGCACGGCCTCCAGTCTCGGCTGGACCGGTCCGCCGGTCCCGGTGCCGGCGGCGGAACCGGCCAACGTCCGGGAGGCATACAGCCGCTGCACGTCCTGCGCCAGTTCCGCGAGCAGGTCGAGGCGCTGGCTGGGCGGCGCCAGGTCGCCGGCATCGTCGGTCGTCCGCGCGAACGCGTAGACGGCCATCAGGTGCCGGCGATGCCTGGCGGGCAGCAGTCGCAGCGCGACGGGGAAGTTCTCGCTTCCCGCCTTCGCCGGTGCCTGCCGGCCGGCGTCGGAAAGCCAGGACTCCTCCGTCGCAAACTCGTCGGCCACCCGGCCTGCTGCGGGCATAGCGGCAGC
>JASIBJ010000059.1 GCA_030045215.1 Streptosporangiaceae bacterium
CGCGCCTGGTGCCCTGCCTCTCCCCGAGGGGGCAGGGCGCTGCACCGCCGGCCACCCCCCGGGCCGGCGCGCCTGGTGCCCCGCCCTCCCCGAGGGGGCGGGGCACTCGTGCTGTTTGGGCTTGTGCTGTCAGCCTCATGCGGGCGGGACGGCGCCACGGGACGTCGGCAGCCTGCGGCTGGCGAGGGCTAGCGCGGCCGCGCCGGCTCCCGCAATCGCGAACGCTACCCCGACTCCGGCCGCCAGCGGCCAGCCGTGGGCCGTCGCGGCCGTAACGGCTGCGCCGCCGGCACCAATGCCCAGGGCGGTGCCGAGCACGTCCGCCAGGCTCAGCGATGCGGAAGCCCAGCCTTCCCGGCCGACCGGTGCTTGCCGGAGCATCAGCAGCGATATGGGCGCGTAGGCCAGCCCGATGCCAAAGCCCGCGACCGTCCACGCCGCGATCGCGACGTAGACGGGCGTCGGCGGCAGCAGGACTAGCGCCATCGCGCCGAGCCCGGTCACGACGATGGCTAGGCCGGTACCGACCAGGCGGCGGGCTTCCCACCGGCCGTTCAGTCGGGACTGGAGCCAGGCGCCAGCCGTCCACGCCAGCGTCGAGCCGGTCACCGCGAGTCCGGCAAACGCAGGGCTGTGATGGCGGACGGTGGTGATAGTGAGCGTGACGTAGGCGTCTGCGCCGAAGAAAGTAAAGGTCAGCAGGCCTCGGCAGAGGATGACGGCAGGCAGGCCGCGTCGGCCGGTAAATGTACCCGTCGGCAGCAGGCGCCGCAGCGAACGTCCGATCACGACGATGCCGGCCGCGAGAAGCCCGATGCCGACCAAGACCTGACTCGATCCGGCCGCGAGCGTCAGTCCGCCTAGCATCAGCCCGGCCCCCGCAGCGGTGGCCAGGCCGTCGCTGAGCTTGTGCTCAGAGCCGGTACCGGGGACAGGCTCGCCGTCGGCAGGCCGCTGCCGGCCAAGCCGGATCAAGGCGGGCATCGCCAGCGATCCGGTCACCGCCACCAGGGGCAGCAGGCCGAGGAACACCGTGCGCCAGCCGAACAGGCTCGCCACGGCCGCGCTTACTGCCGGGCCCATGAGGCCGGGCAGCACCCACGCAGTAGACAGAACCGCCATCATCCGAGCCCGTAGCTGCTCAGGCAGGCTCCGGCCGATCGCCACGTAGGCGACCGCGGGTACTGCGCCGGCGCCGATGCCCTGGAGTGCCCGGCCGCAGACAAGCACGATCATGCTCGGCGCTAGACCGGCGATCGCGAGCCCGGCTCCGAATAGAGCGAGCCCGCCGACGAACGGTCGCGCCGGGCCGGACCGGTCGGCCTGCCGGCCGGCCACGACGATGCCGACCACGTTGCCGAGCATGAAGGCGCTGAACACCCATCCGTACAGATCCAGGCCGCCCAGGTCCCTCGCGACCACGGGCATGATCGTCACAACCGCGAGCGCCTCGGAGGCGATGAACGTGATGGTCAGCACGAGGCCGATTGTCAGAGCACGCCGCTTAGCGGACCACAGGCCGTCTGGCTCGGCGACGCGCTCCGGCTCGGGCGCGGCTACGCGCGTCGTCTCGATGGTTGCCCCGGCGGTCATAATGCGAGATTAGGAACTCAAGTGCAGTTGAAGTCAACCAGATTCTGACCTGGGTTTCGAGTGAACAATCACCACGCGGGCACGCGTAAGCCCACCGCAGCGCGGCGGACATCCCAGTCCGCAGCGAGATCTGTCACCCACCGCGTCGCGGCTGCGGTCGACTGCGGCGGAGCGCCGAGCAGCACCACCTCGGTCACGCCCGCCGCAGCCAGGCGGGGCAGCGCACCCGGCGTGCATCCGGCGACAGCGACGGCGACGGTCAGTTCGGCGATGCTCCGCCCCCTCTCGCGGCACAGCGCGGACAAGGTGTTGGCCCGCTCCTCAACCTGCTCGACGGACAGGTTGAAGCCATACCAGCCATCGCCGAATCCGGCCACGCGTTTCAGGGCAGCGTCGGAGTTACCGCCGAAGACGACCGGGATCTGGCGGCCGCGCACCGGCTTCGGGTAGACCCGAACGGCATCGAAGCGCGTGAAGTCGCCGCGAAACGAGGAGACGTCCGTCGCCCACAAATGCCGCATCGCCTTCACGTACTCGGCGGTGCGCTGGGCCCGGCGCGCGAACGGGATGCCGAGCGCCGCAAACTCCTCGGCTGACCAGCCCACGCCGATGCCGAGCGTCAGGCGCCCGCCGGACAGGACGTCGAGGGTCGCAGCCTGCTTGGCCGCGATCACGGGATTGTGCTCGGGCAGCAGGAGAACGCCGGTAGCCAGCCCGATGCTCGACGTCACGGCGGCCGCGAAAGTAAGTCCCAGCAGCGGATCGAGCCAGTCAGCGTCCGGCGGAACGGCGATCCGGCCGTCCACCGAATAGGGGTACCGAGAGCCGGCCTGGTCGACCATGACGACGTGCTCACCGGCCCAGAGCGTCGCGAACCCGCTGGCCTCGGCCGCCACGCTGACAGCCCTGATGATGTCTGGCCGGGCCCCAGTCCCGACCCCCAGCGCATGCAGCCCAAACCGCATGTCCCACCCCCGTGAATCCCCCGTGAATCCCCCGTGTCGGCATCATGGCACGCGCGGGGCGCACTTCGCCGCGTAAGGGCGATCTTGGATCGGGCTACTTGGCTGGTTCGGCCTTGAGCCAGGCGGCAGCCCTCGCGGCCGAAGCCCGGCTGAGCCATGCGTCTTGCACGACCTCCGTCAGTTCCTGCAGGGTGATCTCGCCCAGACGGCTGGCCCGTATCAGTACCGACGGGTGGCCGTCGAAGTGAGGAGTGGTGAAGAAGGGTGAGCGCTGGTCCTGGACCAGGGCGTGCTTGTCGGAATCCGACGGGACCCAGAACATGATCACGTCCGGGTAGCGCTCGCCGGTGACAGGGTCGACGGCGTCGGGTCGAGGGTTGCGGAAGAACACGAACGACCTGCCTCCGACCTGGTAGACCGCGTTACCTCGCGTGCCGTGAACGACGGTGACGTGAGGCATGCCCGCAGCGAGTTCGTGAACGTCTTCTGGCCGCGCCGGGCGCGAACGTGCCGACATGCCAGCAGGGTAGATCGCGGCCGCGCCGCGCCGGGACACTGCCGGTCGTTTGCTGGGTCGTATGCTCCTGGCTGGCCCGGCGGACCGACGCTGGCGTCCCGCACGACGAGAAGGGTGGCGGACATGGACGAACTAGCGAGCAAGCTTGCGATCCGCGAGGTTGTCGAGCGCTGGGCCCTGTGGCGCGATGCCGGCGACTGGGACCGGTTCGCCGAGGTCTGGCACGCCGACGGTTACATGACAGCGACCTGGTTCCAGGGCAGCTTCCGCGACTTCATCACCGTCAGCCGGCAGGGGTTCGAGGCCGGGGTGCGGATCCTGCATTTCCTTGGCGGCACGGCCATCGACGTCCGCGATGATCGCGCGATCGCCCAAACGAAGATGACGATCACCCAGCGGGGCAAGGTTCACGGTGTCGAGGTTGACGTGGTCTGCACCGGACGCTTCTATGACTTCTTCGAGTGCCGTGATGATCGGTGGGCAATCGTCCGCCGCCAGCCGATCTACGAGCGGGACCGGATGGACCCCGTGGACCCGGAGGCCAGGCTCAGCCTGCATCCCGCCCGGCTGAGCCGCTTCCCATACGGTTACCGGCACCTGGCCTACCTGCAGACCGAGCTGGGCTTCGCGGTGAAGCCGGGGCTGCCCGGACTCACTGGCGCGGCGGTCGAGCAGCTCATCGCGGAGGGGAGCGCCTGGCTCGATGGCTCCGCTACGCCCGGCACTCCCGCCTGACGCGCCCGGTACCTCGGCCGTCAGGAGGCCGACCGGCCAAGGAACGCCGTCAAGCGCTCGCTCGGGCTGGCTGCGGCTCTGACGCGAACGGGAGGGGCGAACAGCCACCGCCGGTCTGCGTCGGTAATCAGGAGCGGCACGGCCCGCAGCAGCCCGGCCGCGAGCGCAGCCGGGATCGGCTCGCGGCTACCGCAGGCCTGGGCGATGTCCCATCCATGCACCGCGATTTCCAGCGCGCCCGCCGTCACCAGCAGCGCGGCTGCCATCGGGCAGCCGCCAATGGTGATCACATCGTCGGCCATGTCGGTGCGCGCACACGTCGCCAGCAGCCCGCGCGCTCGCCACCGGACCACAGCGCCGGGATCGGCCATCGCGTCGGGACCGGCCACCTGAGGGTCGACGTCCGCAGCCAGCAGCACCCGGCCCTCATCGAGGCCCTCGGCTAGGGCAGCCAGTGAGTCGCTGGTGTGCAGCAGCAGCATCCGCAGGTCCCAGCCACGACATGGCGTCGGTCGCGTCATCAGTTCGGGCGTCACGTGTCCCGCCGTGACGAGCGCGTACCGCAGGGCCCGCTCAAACGGGGCCGTGCCGGCCGGCGGCCTGAGCAGGCGGGGGCCGCAAGAGGCATCCTGGCTCATGGCCGCGTGACCACGGGGCCGGGGTGCGCCGGCAGATCGTGCGGCAGCCCGAACATCGCCAGCAGCGTGTCGTCGTTGAACGACACGATCCGGGTCACGTGCTGGCCGCTGACGCTGACCAACTGGACGCCATGTCCGGCGTAGCCGCGATTGTCGGTGCGCATGTAGGTACCGAACGCGGGCTCGCCGTTGGCCGACGTCGGTATCAGCAGGAACAAGCCGGGCGCGGTCAGCACTCGCGAGGCCAGGAAGCGCGAGACCTGCTCGCGTCCCGCGAACCAGTACGACTGCGGCGGCATCTCCATGGTGGCGTCCTCGCGCAGCAATGCCATGAGCGCCCCGACGTCCGCCGTCTGGAACGCGGTCGCGTACCGGTCAAGCAGTTCTCGGTCCGCCGGATCGTCCGGCTCGCGCAAGTCGTCTTCGGCGGGCGAGGCCTGCGCGAGCTGTGCGCGCGCCCGCTGCAGAACGCTATTGGCCGCGGCGGTGGACACGCCGAGCAACTCGGCGACCTCGGCCGCGTGCCAGCCGAGAACGTCCCGCAGGATCAGGACCGCGCGCTGGCGGGGCGGCAGGTACTGCAAGGCCGCGACCAGCGCGAGCCGCATGCTGGCCCGGGCAGAAACGATCGCTGCGGGATCGGCGGCCCCGGCAGTCACGAGCGCATCGGGGAACGGCTGTAGCCAGGGAACATCCTGAGCGAGGGACCCCAGCGCGCCGTCCGGATCCCGCGCCGGGGCGCCCAGTCCCGACGGCAGGGGGCGTCTGCTGCGGGTCTCGAGGGCGCGCAGGCACGCGTTGGTGGCAATCCGGTACAGCCATGTCCGAAGCGACGACCGGCCCTCGAAGTCGCCAAACGCGCGCCAGGCTCGCAGCAGGGTCTCCTGAACCTGATCCTCGGCCTCGTCGACCGAGCCCAGCATCCGGTAGCAGTAGGCCAGCAGCTCAGGCCGGTATGGGTCAGCCAGGGTGTCGAAGTCGTTGGCTGCCATGGTTTAACCCCTCCGCGGGCGCAGTCCTCACTGGATACAGACCCGGGCGGCGCGCGGAAATCACCTCTCGGCGGCCAATTTCGCCGGCACGCCACGGGCTCGCTGGCACCGGTGAGTTTGGCCGGCAACCCGGATCAGTACCGGGGCGAGCGCGCATATGGCGCGCCGTAGCCAGAGGAGATCAGCATGTCTGACCAGCTTTCCGGAACCACAGCACTACTCACCGGCGCCAGCCGGGGCCTGGGCCGCGGCGTCGCCGTTGCGCTTGCGGAAGCGGGCGCGACCGTCGTCGGCGTCGGCCGCGACCGGGGTAGGCTCGGGGACCTGCGGACCGAACTCGGGGATCGCTTCACGCCGGTGCCAGCCGACGCCGCCGACCCGGTCACGGCCAGCCACCTCATCGATCGGTACGCGCCCCGCCTGCTCGTGCTTGCCGCGGGGACGGCGCCGCCAATGCGGCCACTGCAGCACCAGACCTGGCAGGCCTTCAGCCGCAACTGGGAGGTTGACGTGCAGCAGGTATTCAACTGGACGCGCGAGGCGCTGCTGCGCCCCCTGGAGCCAGGCAGCGTCGTCATCGCGTTCTCCAGTGGCGCGGCGATCTTTGGATCTCCGCTGAGCGGTGGTTACGCCGGGGCGAAGGCCACAATCCGTTACATCACCTCTTATGCTGCGGAAGAATCACAGCGGAACGGGCTGGGGATCACGTTCATGTCGGTCCTCCCGCAGCTCACGCCCGAGACCGAGCTAGGTGCGATGGCCGTCGCTGCCTACGCCGCGAGGGCGGGTCAGGACGTCGCTGACTTTGTCGCCGCCCGTGGCCCAGCATTCACTCCGCAGGCCGCCGGCCGCGCGATTCTTGACCTCGCGGCCGACCCGAAGCGTGCCGCCGGCTCCTTCCTCCTGTCCGCCGCTGGCCTGAAGGAGCTGCAGTAAGCCGGCCGCCGATGGGCCTGACTACCTAGCCGGGCTGAGTACTACAGCCGATGCGGCGCCACCCGTACGCGAACACCATGTGCTGCATGGGAAGGCTCGCTAACCGGCTGATGCTCGGCTGGGCGCTCGTGCTGACCGGCGCGGCGGTGGCGCTGCTGGTCGCCTGGCTTGCGCGCATCGTCAGCGTCCCGCTCTCGACGCTGCTGACCGTCGGTGCCGTGACTCTGTCGCTCACCTGGCTGGTCGTGCTGACGACGGTGCCGTGGAATCTGTACTTCGCGGCCCGGCGCACGGCCCGGGAGATGGCCCTCTCGCGCGAACGGGGCATCGCGGTCCGTCCCGCGTCCGACGAGGAGGCCGAGCGGATCTCCCGCCGGATGCTGTTGTTCGCGCTCTGCGCGCAGCTGGGCACCGCCATCGCGGCCGGCGGGGTCGCCTACGGGTCAGGGAACAGGGTCGGGTATTACATCGCGGGCATCGCGCTCCTGTGCACGGCATTCCGGCCAGCGGCCGCGTACTTCTTTCATGTTCGCGAGCGCATCAAGGTACTGGGCAGGGAGAGCACGCACCCCCGCGATGACGTCGCCACCCTGCGGGGCGAGATAGACGAGGTGAAGGTGTGGGTCAGGGACCTGCGGGCGGAGGTGCGGCAGACCGCGGGCGATCTGCAGCGCACCGAGGCGACGCTGGCTGACACGATCGCGCACACCCGGACGATGCTCGTCACCGACCTCGGCCGTGTTCAGGAAAGGCAGGAGACTGACCGGGTCGAGGCCCGTTCCCGTCATGTTGACCTTGAGCACAGGATCGACGAGATGGCACGCCAGGTCGAGGCGACGCTGGACGGCATCAGTGACCACCAGGAAGTGCTGACCGGCCTGCGCGCCCTGGTCCGGCTGGTCAGGTCCGATCAGGCCTGACGGCGGCGCGGCCGGGTAACGCGACCGTCGTTGCTGATCGTCAGCCTGACCCGGCGGTCACCTGATCGCGCTCGCCCGGCCGGAGCCGCTTTCTCAGTACCTGCTGACAGCAGCGGGCTAGCGGTCCGAGGCCTGCCGACGTCCGTCGAGCCACAAGGCCCAGGGCTCGACGGACCCGATCCGCAGCATGTCGGCGGCGGCCCACGGATCGCCCGCGAGCCGGCTCGCGATCGCCGCCTGGTCGGCGGCTTCAATGAGGTGCAGCGTTCGGGCGCCGTCGCCGAGTGGCCCCCCGACGATCAGGAAGCCATCGGCGACCATGTGGTCGAAGAACGCGGCGTGCTCGTCCCAGCCATCTTGCTGGCGGATCGGCCGAGATGAGTCCCATCCCGGACCGTGCACCAGGGTTACCGCGAAAGTGGCCATGGCCGCACCGTAACGACGGCCTCTGACACTCTGGTCGGCCGCGAGGCTAGCTAGCCTGGGTTATGTTCACCATCCAGGGGACGCCGAACTTGTCGACGCACATCCCGAACTCATCACCCCACGCCTGCTTGGCCAACGGCATCGTGATGCTGCCGCCGTCGGCTAGCTGGTCGAAGTAGTCGTGCAGCATCGTGTCGTCGCCGAAGATGCTGACCGAGGAGCCTGCGATCGGCTCGTACTCCATGCCGGCGGGCGTGTCGGCACCCATCAGCGTGTAGCCCGCGTCGGTCTCGAGCATCACGTGCATGATCTTGTTAGCGTCGGGCGAGTCCGCCGCGCCGAGGTCGGCGAACGTCGTGAAGGCAGGGGAGCCGCCGAAGACGCTCGCGTAGAACTCGAACGCCTGCCGCGCGTTGCCGTTGAAGTTGAGATACGGATTCAGCCGAGAGGTCATGGTCTTCTCCTGACGTCGTCGTCGGGTGCGCCGGTACCGCGGGACCGCAGTCGGCGCGCGCCGATCGTACCGGTCGGCAGTAGCGATTCGATGACGTTCCGCATCTGCCGAGCCGGCGGCCCGGCAGCCCGCGAGCCGCCGCGATGTGGTCGGATGGCGTTATGAAGGTCAGGATCGGCATCAGCCTCGGTCCGGCAGCCACTGCCGAGCATCTCGGCCAGTCGGTCGGCCTGCTGGAGGACGCGGGCGTCGACTCGCTGTGGCTCAGCGAGGTGGTCTACGGGTCGCTGGTCGAGCCGTTCATCGGCATGGCCTACTCGCTCGCCAGGACCAGCTCACTCAAGGTCGGTACCGGAGTCGCGGTGCTGCCGGGGCGGCACCCGGTTCTGGTCGCCAAGCAGCTGACATCACTCGCGGCGCTGGCGCCCGGACGGGTGCTTCCGGTGTTCGGGCTGCGTCCGGCTCGCCCGCCCGAGGCGGCGGCGTTCGCCGTGCCCGGGCCCAGGGCGGCCGTCTTCGACGAGTCCCTGCAGCTGCTCCGGCTGCTGCTCACCGAGGACAACGTGTCGTTCTCCGGTCAGTACTTCACCGTCGAGTCGGCCACGGTCGGGCCGCGGCCGGCCAAGCCGCTGGATGTCTGGCTGGGCGGCAGCGCGCCCGAGGGGCTGCGCCGCGCCGGCCGGCTCGCTGACGGCTGGCTCGGGAGCTTCCTCACCCCGGCCGAGGCGGGGGCGGCGCGGGAGCAGATCCAGGTGGCGGCGGCCGAGGCCGGCCGGGAGATCGAGCCCGATCACTTCGGCATCAGCCTGGCCCTGGCCGACGGCGAGATACCGGCTGAGGTGGCCTCCGCGGTCAGCCGCCGTCGGCCAGGCACCGACCCGGCAACCCTGATCCCGCTGGGCTGGCCGGCGATGCGCAACCTGATCAGCCGGTACGTCGAGGTCGGCCTGAGCAAGTTCGTCGTCCGGCCAGCCGCGCTCGCGCCGGGCGATGGCCCGCTGACAGAATTCATCGGCGAGTTCGTGGCGCAGATGACGCCACTGCAGACCTAAGCGGGTTCGGTCGGCTCACCCGGGCTAGAGTCACCGCCGTCCTCGGGGGCCGGGGCAATCTTGTTGAGCCAGCAGACTGGACACAGCACATGCGGCCGTCCGTGCCTGCCCTGCTCATGGTCCCACGCGAAGTACGCCGCGCCCGCCACAAGCAGCAGGTCTAGGCCTCCGCCAAAGGGAAGCCCCGGAAATCTGCGAAGCCGGCCATGCATCGGGTTCACCTGCCCATCAACAATGCGGCGCCCTCGTGGAGCAACCGCGTTGCAGTCAGCCAATTCCAGTGTGACACCACCTTGTCGGCTCGGAGTCCCGGAGGCCGTCAGAGCTGGCTCCGCGCGCGGGATCGATGCAGAGCGGCGAGCCGCGAAGTTGTCCGGGATAGGCCGTTGTCGCCTCGATCTGGCTGCGCTAACGTCCCTGCTGGAGGGGTCGGGGCGCCTGGCGGGGCGGGATATGCCGGTGTGCTTCGGCGCGGAATTCGAGGAGGGGATGAGCTGTGAGCGTGCTTGTGCTGGGCAAGTTCCGCGGAGACACCTCAAGGTTCCGGCAGGCTCTGGTTGACCGGGCTAGCGAGTTCGCCGCGATTGGTGAACGGGCCAAGGCTGCCGGCGGAATCCACCACCGCTTCGGGGTCGGCGACGGCTTCGTGGTGATTGTCGATGAGTGGGAATCAGTTGACCACTTCCAGCAGTTCTTCTCTGACCCTGATCTGCAGGCGTTTATCGGTTCTGTAGGAGCGGAACCAGGGCCGCCGGAACTTACCATCACCGAGAGCATCGCCTCGGCGGATCAGTTCTGACGGTGTGATCACGGCTGTCCTCAGGGCTGGATGTCAGGCCGCGGGACGCGGTCCGCGCGCCAGCAACGTGAGCGCATCGGCACATCGAGAACGGTCGCGCCGGGGAACTGCTCGGCCAGGGCGGCAGCGGCACGGGCCCGGCCTCGTTCCCGCACTTCGGCCGGTGCCGTGATGATCCGGCTGTAGGTCGTGAGCCAGTCCACGAAGTCCGCGGGTGTCATCGGCCGCGTGTACCGGAACAAGCGCGTCTCGATATTGGTGAAGTCGCCGCCGGTCGGCAGCGAATGCTCCCGGCGCGCCTGGCGGCCGCGCGGCAGGGTCTCGCCGCGGAGCACATCGCCATCCGGCGCGGCGTCGCGGAACCACTCATCCGCGCGCAGCCAGTCCGTCTCGTGGTCGCGGCTCGTCCAGATGACCCCGAACCGGCCGCCGTCGCGGAGCACGCGAGCCACCTCGGGGATCGCTTTGTCGGGATCCATCCAGTGCCAGGCGGAGGAGAAGAACACCCCGTCCGCGCTGGCGTCTGGCAGCGGGATCGCCTCGCCGCTGCCGACGATGGCCTCGACGCCGGGAGAGTTTTCCTGCAGGACCGCGCGCATCCGGTCGTCGGGCTCGACCGCGACCACGTGCGCGCCCCGGCTTGCGAGTGCCCGGCTGAACAGCCCTGTCCCGGCACCGACGTCGACCACCAGGTCGCGGCGCTCGGGCAGCAGCCAGTCCAGCGCCTCGGGCGCGGGCGAGGGCCGGACTCGGTCGTAGTCGGCGGCGATCGTGCCGAAGGATCTGGACCGGTCCGCGTCTGTGGCCACGTCGGACACGCTAGCGACCCGCCGCCGCCGGACCTGCGCCGGCCGGTGTGAGCGGGAGCAAGAGGGAGTCCCCATTCAGTCCCCGTTCAGTCCCTTATCAGTCCGCGAATGGTTACCGGAACGGCGGCTCGCTGTATACAGCAACTAAGGGGCCCCAAAGCCGATAAACCTCGCGATCGCGGACGCGAGCGTGTCCCCCCGCTGGCCAGCCGCCAGGCAACGCGGATGCCTAACGCATGGTCGCGCCGAGGTTCGAGGGCCCATCGCAGGTTCCAAGCAAGCGAGAGGAAAGCACTCACCCATGTGGAAGCGGCAAGTAATGAGAGTGATCGCGGGGGCGGCGCGATCGGAACCGTAGGCGCGCTCGGGATGGCGGCGGCGAGCGCCACGACCGCGGCCGGCTGGACGAAGCAGGCGACGGTGCCATCGGCCAAGACGGGCGCCCGGCCCGCGCTGGCGGTCTTCGACGGGCGGCTTTATGCGGCCTGGACGGGGCTGACGACGACGAAGGTTTTCTACGCGTCGTTCAACGGGCACAAGTGGACGGCGGAGACGACGGTGCCGTCGGCCAAGAGCGGCAACGGCCCGGCGCTGGCGGTCTTCGACGGGCGGCTTTATGCGGCCTGG
>JASIBJ010000604.1 GCA_030045215.1 Streptosporangiaceae bacterium
GCTCGCCCACGCACGGGCGCTGCTCACCGGCAGCCCGGCGGGTGCGACCGACTACGTGGACGCCGACCTGCGGAACCCCGATCAGATACTCGAGCGTGCCGCCCGGACCCTGGACTTCACCCAGCCGACCGCGATCATGCTGATGGCGATCCTGCAGCACCTGAGCGCGGATGACGATCCCTACGCCGTTGTGGCCAGGCTACTCGCTGCCCTGCCGGCCGGAAGTTACCTGGCGCTGTCGCACCCGGCAAAGGACATCGAGCCGGAGAAGATGGCCGCGATGGCGGCGCGCCTGAACCAGATGATGGCCGAGAAAGTGACCTTCCGCACCGAGTCCGAGGTGGCAGTCTTCTTCACCGGGCTGGAGCTGGTCGAACCGGGGATGGTCAACGCCCCGCGCTGGCGGCCGGCCTCGGCGGAAGAGGCCAGCAGCCCCGCGGCCCTGTGGTCAGGCGTGGCCCGTAAGGCCTAGCCGGCCGGTTTGCGCGTTCCTCGCCGAGCAGATCGACGCCCGCCCTTCGCCGGAAAGCGTGGTCAGCAGCGCAGGGTGAACTCGCCGGGGTTGCGGGCGGGGCGGTCGGCCGGCGGGGCGGCGGGGTAGCCGACGCCGATCGCGCCCATGGGCTCCCAGTCGGCCGGCAGGCGCAGCGCGCTGGCGGTCGCCTCCCGGCAGAACAGCGTGCTCGACACCCAGCAGGAGCCGAGACCGTCGACCGCGAGCGCGACCAGCAGGTTCTCGACGGCTGCCCCCATCGAGACCACGAACATCGTCCGCTCCGCGGCGTTGCGCCGGTCATCGGGGTAGGCGTGCGCGGCGTCGGTCACCAGGCACGGCACGATGATCAGGGGTGCGCGGCGCAGCACCTCGCCGCGCCGCACCCGCCGGGCGATCTGGTCATCGGTGAACCCGTCGCCGGCCAGGTCGGCCCGCCACGCCGCCAGCATGTCGTTCAGCAGCGCGGTCCTGGCCTGTTCGGACTCCAGTACCACGAACCGCCACGGCTCACTGTGGTGCGGCGCAGGCGCGGTGATCGCGGCCGCGATGGCGCGGCTGACCGCCTCGGCGGGCACAGGCGCGGCGGCGAACTCGCGCACGGTGCGGCGCGCTGTGAGCACGTCGGCCGCGCCGAGCCGGAACATGTCTTCGGCCGCGGGCCTGATCAGAGCGGCCGCGCCCGGACCACTGCCGTCGGTGACGAGGCTATCCAGGCCGCGGACGACAGCCACCGGGATCTGGGCTGTCTTCTGCTTGACCAGATCGGCGGCCGCCGCGATCTCGTCCGCGACCGCCGCCATCGTCACCTCGAGCACGTTGCCGAAGGTGTCGGCCTGGCCGCGGTGGTCGCGGAGCGGCAGCACGCCGGCCGCGCCGATCGCGGTGTCGGTCTGGCCCGCGCGCCACGGCCGGCCCATGGTGTCGGTCACGATCACGCCGAGCCGGACGCCGTAGCGCTGGCTGATGTCCTTGCGCAGCCTGCGGGCCGAGCCGTCCGGGTCGAGCGGCAGCAGGACGACGGTGCCCGGCGCGGTGTTCGACTCGTCGACCCCGGCCGCCGCCAGCACCAGGCCGTGCCTCGTCTGGCTGATCCTGGTCGGGCCGCGGCGGGCGACGACCCGAACCGTCTCGGCGTCGATCGCGGATTCGCGGTCGCTCCGGACGACCCGGTCCTCGGCCTTACTGACGATCTTGGATGTGACGACGAGGATGTCGCCGTCGAGGAGGCCGGGGCCGGCCAGCGCGGCGTCGGTGATCAGCGCGGCCAGGTCGTCACCTGGCTTGATCTCGGGCAGGCCCGGCACTGCCAGGACCGTCAGCTGGTCGCTCACCGCCGCACCTGCTCGGCGAGTTCCACGGCGGTCTCGGCGATCTGGGCGGCGGCGACGACGCTGGTCATGTAGAGCGGTCTGGCCCGAACCACGATGCCGGCCAGTTCTGGCGCGTCCGCCGCATCCTTGTCCTGGGTGTCTACCAGCCAGCCGTCGAGCAAGTCGCGGCCGTAATGCGCCGCCACGGCGGTCGCGGAGGTTGCCACCCCGATCGCGCTCAGGCAGGCATCGGCCATGCCGCGAACGGGCGCGCCCCCGATGATCGGCGACACCCCGACGACGATTTTGGCCCTGACCGCTTCGGCGATGCCGGGAACGGCGAGTATCACGCCGATGCTCACAACCGGGTTCGACGGCGGGAACAGCACGAAGTCGGCAGCCGCGATCGCCTCGAGTACGCCGGGCGCCGGCCTGGCCTGTGCTGCGCCAACGGGCTCGATCCGGCGGGCGGGCACCGCGGCGCCCAACCGCACCCACCATTCCTGGAAATGCAGCACCTGCTCGCGTCCGTCCAGATCGACCGTCACGTGGGTTCGGACCGGGTCGTCGGACATCGGCAACAGCGTCACGCCCGGCTGCCAGCGCTGGCAGAGCGCGGCCGTGGCCTCCGACAGGGATCGGCCGGCGTGCAGCTGCTGCGTGCGCAGGATGTGCGTCGCCATATCAAGATCGCCGAGGCCGAACCAGTCAGGGCCGGCGCCGTAGGCGGCAAGCTCGCCGAGCACGACGTGACTCTCCCCGGCCCGGCCCCACCCCTGCTCCTCGCTGATGCCGCCGCCCAGGGTGTACATGACCGTGTCCAGGTCGGGGGACACATGCAGTCCGAACGGCGCGAAGTCATCCCCGGTGTTGCCGATGACGGTGATGTCGGCGTCGGGCACGGCCACGCGCAGGCCGCGCAGGAACCTGGCGGCGCCGACGCCACCGGCCAGAACTGTGATGCGCATGCCCGGAAGTCTTCCATCAGCCGGACATCTGCGCGTAACGGAGGGGAGCACGGGGGAGCCCCCTCGTTCCCCCCCGGAAAATCTGGCTGGACTTTCCCCGCATCACAGGGCATCCGGGTGGCCATTATCACGTATCTCCCTTGACGAGGTGCAAGACACGCGCGTGTAATTTCATCTGTGTAATTCTCGTCCGGCAGGGCAATGGGGCGGGGCCACCGAGGGGGATCAGGGACGGGCAGGAGGTGTGCAGTGGCAGATGTCATCGTCTCGCTGATGCACGACGCGCTCGGCATCGGCGCGGACGATGCTGCGGAACAGAGCTGGCAGGACCGGGCGCTGTGTGCGCAGACGGATCCGGAGGCGTTCTTCCCCGAGAAGGGCGGCTCGACGCGCGAGGCGAAGCGGGTCTGCCGAAGCTGCGAGGTTAGGGCCGAGTGCCTGGAGTACGCGCTCCAGCACGACGAGCGGTTCGGGATCTGGGGCGGGCTGTCCGAGCGCGAGCGGCGCAGGCTCCGCCGGCAGGCGGTTTAGCCAGCACCGCCGGCAGGCGGTGTCCGGAGCGGACTGGCCATCCGGCGCGGACGGATTCGCGTATTGTTCACGGGTACCACCACCAGGGCCGGGCGGGACGCTGGTGTCGTCGCGCCTGGCTTGCGAACCGAGCAGCAAGCGAATCAGTTGTCGCCGAACGCCTTGAATTCTCAGCATGTCGTGACCGCGGTCATCGTCGGGCACGACGGCGCCGCCTGGCTTCCGCATGGCATCGATGCGTTGCAGGAACAGACCAGACCGGTACAGCGCGTAGTCGCGGTTGACACCGGCAGCCGGGACCGCAGCGGCACAGTGCTCACCGGCAAGCTCGGGCAGGGCGCCGTGTTCGGGATGGAGCGGTCCACTGGCTACGGGTCGGCAGTCCGCCGGGCGCTGCAGCATAAGGCAGCCAACGCCCCGGTGCCGAGTGAAGGCGGCACTGGCCAGGGCGGGGTCGGCCAGGGCAGGGCCAGGTCGACCGACCAGGTCGAGTGGATCTGGCTGCTGCACGATGACTGCGAGCCCGCCCCGGACGCGCTTGAGCAGTTGCTCCGCGGCGCGGCGGAGACGCCGGCGGCTGCGGTACTTGGCCCGAAGCTGAGGGACTGGACCGACCGGGCCGTGATCCTGGAGGCCGGCCTCGGGCTGGACAGCGTCGGCCGCCGCATCACTGGCATCGAGCCGCGCGAGGTGGACCAGGGCCAACACGACGGCGACCGGGACGTTCTCGGCGTGAGCAGCGCCGGCATGCTGATCCGGCGCGATGTCTGGGATCAGGTCGGCGGGTTCGACCCGGGCATGACGCTGTTCGGCGAGGACATCGACTTGTGCTGGCGCGTGCACGCCGCCGGGTTCCGCGTCCGCGTCATCACCGACGCCGTCGTCTATCACGTGATGGCCGCCACCAAGGGCCGCCGGGCGATCTCGGTCGGCCGCAGGGCCAGGCTGCTGCAGCGGCGGCACGCACTGCAGACGCTGCTGGGCAACCTGCCCACCGGTCCCATGCTGGTCTCGCTCGTGGCCAACCTGATGATCTCGTTCCTTCGCACCCTCTTTTACACGGTGGCCAAGCGAGGGACGGCCGCACTGGATGAGGCGGCCGCGGTGGCTGCCGTCGTGGGCCACCCGATGCGGTTCGCGGCTGCACGCAAACGCCGGGCGCGCGGCCGCCGCGTGGCCTACAGCCGGGTCAGAGCCGATCTGCCGCCGGGCCACTCGGTGCGCCGGGCGGCCGAGTTCGTCGCGCTCGTGATGTCCAGGCAGTCGGTGGCCGGGCATGCGGCCGGTCGCTCCGCGACCGACGACCCGGACGATGACGACTCGCTGCTCACCGACACGGGCTTCCTGCAGCGGTTCATCACCAGGCCGGGCGTGCTGCTGACGATCGGCTTGATCGTTGTGGCCCTTGTCGCCGAGCGCTCGCTGCTGGGCGGCGGCCCGCTGGGCGGCGGCGCGCTGGTGCCGGCCTGGGAGGGCGCATCCACACTCTGGGGCGAGGTGCTGCGGGCCTACCATCCGTCGGGAGTCGGGTCGGCGAGCGCGGCCCCGCCGTACGCGGGTTTCGTCGCGCTGCTGGCCACGATCCTGCTCGGCAAGGTCTGGCTGGCCGTTGACGTGCTGCTGCTCGGGGCGGTGCCGCTGGCCGGCCTGACCGCGCTGCTCGCGCTGCGCAAGGTCACCAGCTCGCCGCGCCTTCAGGTATGGGGGGCCGCGGCCTATGCGCTGCTGCCGGTGGCATTCGGCGCGGTTGCGGCCGGGCGGCTGGGCAGCGCCGTGGCATTCGCGCTGATCCCCCTCATCGGGCTGCAAGCCGGGCGGATGTTCAGCTCCCCGCCGCGGCAGGCGCGCCGCGCGGCATGGGCGACCGCACTGTGCGTCACCGTCGGGACCGCGTTCGTGCCGGTGCTGTGGCCGATGGCGGTCGTCGGCGCGGTGATCGCGCTAGTCGTGCTGCCTCGGTCGCGGCCACGTCTGATCAACCTCGGCATCGTCGCGGCGGTGCCGCTGATGCTCCTGCTGCCGTGGATGCTGCAGCAACTTGCGCATCCGTCAACGCTGCTACTCGAAGCCGGCCTGCAACAGCCAGGGCTCGCCGCGACTGACCTTCCGGCCCGCTCGCTGCTGCTGCTCAGTCCCGGCGGGCCTGGCCTGCCGCCGTACTGGGTAAGCGCCGCGCTGCTGGTCACCGGGCTCGCCGCGCTGCTGGCCACCCGGCGCCGTCCGCTGGTCATGGCCGGCTGGTGCGTGGCGCTGCTCGGTTACGCGGCGGCCGTGCTGGCCAGCCGGATGGTGGTGACCCCGCCCGGCGGCCAGCAGATGACGCCGTGGCCGGGCCCCGCGCTCGCCGTCGCCGCCGCTGGCCTGCTGTTGGCCGCGGTAGCCGGGGCGGATGGCCTCGGCCGGGTCGCGACCGCCGGCGGTCGTCAGGCTCAGCGTCGTGGCAGCGCCTCCCGCCGCTTCGGTGTCGTCGTGCTCTCGCTGGCCGGCTTGTCGGCGCCGCTGCTCGCTGCGGCGTACTGGCTGGTGAACGGCGTCAGTGGGCCGATCACCCAGGCCTCGGGCGAGATCGTGCCCGCGCTGGCCGCCCCTGCTTCGGCGGCTGAGAGTCAGCTCCGCACTCTCGTGCTCAGCCCTGACGACGGCCACGTGTCCTACGTGCTGCTGCGCGGAGACAGTCCCGAGCTCACCGACTCCGGGCTGGTCCCGGCGCCGGCGGCGGAGACCGCGCTCAACCAAGCGGTCGGCGCGCTGGTAGCACCGGGCGGCGATGACGCGGCTAACCAGGCGCAGTTGCTTGCCCACTTCGACATCGGCTTCGTGCTGATGCGTGCGCCGCTTAACCAGGACCTGGTCAGTGTGCTCGACGAGGTCGCCGGGCTCAGCCCGATCAGCATGACGCCCACGTTTGACCTATGGCGAGTGACGCCCACGCCGTCGAGGGTGAGCGTCGTCGAGCCAGACGGCGCGGTGGTGGCGATCCCGTCCGGTGCGATCGGTGTGTACGGCGCGGCCGCGCCGGCAGACGGGGGGATCCTGGAGCTGGCTGAGCCCGCCGGTGGCTGGACCGCCACGTTGAACGGGCACGCCCTTACCTCGATTGCCTCGCCCGCGGGCAACTGGGCACAGGCGTACAGGCTGCCGGCCGGGGGCGGGACGCTGGCCATTGGGCGCAGCGGGACGCTGCACGACCTGGTCACTGCCCTCGAACTGCTCGCGTTCGTAGTGGTCGGGGCGCTTGCGCTGCCGGGCGTGCGGACAGCGGCCGAGCTCGAGGCGGCGGCAGCACCAGTCCAGGACTCGGGCGCGGAAATGCCGGAGCCTGGATTGCCAGAACCGGCACCGGCCGCGGCTGCCAGCCGACGGCATCCGCCCAGGTCAGGCCGGGCCGGGCGGACTGTGGTCGCGGGCCGGGGCCGCTCGGGACGTGGCAGTTCGCAGCGGAGCCGAGCCGGTCGGCGTGGTCAGGGGCCCGAGCCGGAGCTGGACGGTCTGGCCGAGCCCGCCGCCAGACGAGGCGCCGGCAAGCGGGCGCGCAGTGGTGCAGGAAGGGCGGCATCCACTGTCGCTGACGGCGCCAACGCTGTCGGCCGGAGGGCCAGGGCGGGATTGCCCGGAACGTCAGGTGCCAGGAGCGCATCCGAGGCCGCGGGCGCCGGGCCTGTGGTTGGCGGTACCGCGGGTGGCGGCGCAATGGATGGCGCTGACCGTCTGCCTGCCGGCCGCACCGCGCGGGCGCGGCGGGAGGCCAGTCCTGGCCGTTCGGGGCGGGAGGCTGGTGCTGGCCGCGTGGGCCGGGAGGCCGTTGCTGGCCGGGACGCTGGTGTCGGCTGGGACGCTGGCGCGGGCCGGGAGAGTGACAGCGCGGTGGGTGCGGGGTCGGCCCGCGCCGCCTGGCCGGCCGGTCAGCCGGCCAGCAGGTTCTTGAGCGGCCCACCCTCCAGCGCTAATCGCGCTGAGACTCCGCCAGGGGGGCCCCGAGACGACCGGCGCGGACGCGGCGCCCCGTCACCGTCGGGTTCCTCTTACGACGACCTGCCGCCCGGCGGCGTAGCCGAGCCGCGGCAGCCTTACACCGGCCAGGAGGCCGCGCCGCGCTCGCCGTCTGGTGCTCCTTACCGCGACAGCGACTGGCGCGACCCCGCAGGGCGCGCGCAGTCGTCCGGCCGGGGCCGGGAACAGCCGGGGAGTCGGCGCCGCGAGCAGTCATCCGACTGGGATCGGGAGCAGCCGTCGAGCCGGGGCCGGGAGCAGGCAGGGAGTCGGCGCCCCGAGCAGCCATCCGACTGGGGTCGGCAGCAGCCGTCGAGCCGGGGCCGCGAGCAGCCATCCGACTGGGGTCGGCAGCAGCCGTCGAGCCGGGGCCGCGAGCAGCCGCAGCCGTCCTCTGGCTGGGCGGACACCGACGAGCCGCCATCATGGCAGCCAGGAAGTCGGGCGTCAGGGTGGCCCGAGCCCGGTCGCCGGCACGGCTGGCCCCATGGCCAGCCACCGGAGCAGCGTGCGGATCTTCCGGCCGGCCATGTCCCCCGGCAGGCGTCGGCCCGGCCCGCGCCCGACCAGGCCGGCTGGCCGGAGGCGGGCGACTCGCTTGAGGCCCTGCCCCCGATAGCCGAGGTGCCTCACGACGACTGGGGCGGGGCGCAGGAGCGAACGCGCCGCGGATGGCTAGCGCCCGAGGATGAGACGGGCGAGGACACGTGGTGACCCGCATCCGCGCCGGGAAACTGCTGTTCGCGGCGTTCGTCGTGCTGGCGCTGGCCGCGATCTACGGGGTGGCCGGCCTGCGCCATCCGGAGCCGGCTGCCGGTTACGCGGCCGGCAAGGCGGTCCACGCTCCGGTGACCTCGGCCATCCGGGCCTGCCCGGCCCCTGGCTCGGCCGGCGTGGCGGCCGGCTCACTCGCGACTGCGGCGGTGCCCGGCACGGCGGCAGCCGGAACGGCGGTCGTGACCCGGCTCGTGGCCGGAGGCAGCACGACGCTCGGCCCGGTCGCGGCCAGCATCAGTCAGCCGGACGCGTCGCAGATCACGGCCGTGAAGACCGCTCCGGCGCTGCCCAAGAGCCTGCAGGCGAGTCAGCCAGGCTCCAGCCCGCAGGTCAGTACGCAGACGGGGCGAGGCGGAGTCGAGGTCAACGCCACCGGAGCCATGGCCCAGGGGCTGGCCGTCGAGCAGACCGGTCCTGGCGGCATCACGACGGCCCAGTGCGGCAGCCCGGGCACGAGCTTCTGGTTCGTCGGACCCGGCCCGTCGTCGGCCGCCGACGTCGAGCTGTACCTCATGAATACCGACGGTCAGCCCGCCGACGCACAGCTCACGGCCGTGACCGATATGACCAAGGGCGGACCGCTCCTGGGCAATGTTGATAACGGCATCACGGTCCCGCCGCACAGCATGGTGACCCAGTCGCTCGGCGTCCTGCTGCAGTCCGCGAAGATCGTCGCGCTGAACGTCACGACCAGCGTCGGCCGCGTGGTGGCCGCCGTGCGCGTGAGCAAGAGCAGTTCCGAGGAGGGCGGCTGGCTGCCGCAGGCCGCCGCGCCCGCCACTACCCAGGTGATCCCCGGCCTGCCGTCAGCCGGCGGCTCGCGCGAGCTGTACATTGCCGTGCCCGGCAATGCCGCGGCCTCGGTCAAGGTCACGGCGGTCACGGCCAGGGGCTCCTACCAGCCCACCGGCGGTACCGGCATCGAACTCCTCGGTAACACGGCTGACGAGATCTCCCTGCCCTCGATCGGCGGCGTGGCGAGCGCCGTCAAGATCTCCTCGTCTGTCCCGGTCGTGGCGGCCATGCTAGTGCCAGGCGGCCCGGTCGGGATGCCGGGCGCGATGGCCGAGAGCGCTGGGCCGGTCCAGGAGCAAGGCGTGCTCGTGGCCAGCCCGGTCGGTTCGGCCGGGGCGACCGACCTCGTGCTTTCCGCCCCCGCGCAGGCCGTCTCCGCGCTTGTCACCGTAACGGCCGCCGGTGTGCCAATCACCGGCCAATCCGGGACTGTGGTTCAAGTCAAGGCCGGGAACACCGTCGTCGTGCCGATCAAGGCGCCGCACGGGCGCCGGATCACCCAGGTCATGATCGTCGTCAGCCCGCAAGCTGGCTCGGGTCCGCTCTACGCGGCCCGCGTGATCACCTCGGGCGGAGTAATCCAGTCGATCATGCCGGTTCCCAGTTCGCTCACGTGGGTATCGGAACCCGCTGTGCACAGCTCGCTTGGCGCCCTCGTGCCCTGACCTGGCCCCCTGGCTGGCCGGCACCGCCGCGAAGCAGCCAGGCTAGTCGTCGCCCGGGTAGCTTGGGTCGACCGTCTGCGGGTCGACACCGAGCCAGCGCGCGAATTGCTCGACGATCACGTCCAGCACAAGCTCGGCGAGTTCCTCCTGCCCGTCGGCCCGCGCCATCAGCGGCCGCCGGTACAGCACGATCCTGGCTGGGCGATCGGGCTCGCCCGGGACGACTGATCCCGGTTCCAGCCGGGCCAGGGGCACCGGCTCCACATCGTCCGGATCCGGCTCGAGGGGCGGGATTTCCTCGACGGCGAACTCGATGCCGGAAAGCTCGGTTTCCCAACGTGGCTCAAGCTGGGAGACCGCGAGCAGGACCAGGTCGTCGAACCTCTCGACCTTCGTTCGGTACAGCGGCACATCCGGCGGGACGAGCGAGCCGCGCATCCCGCGGCCATGCCGGTCGCGACGGTGAATGCGGCGGCCGGCTGGCCGGCGCTGACCGCTGCCCTCATGCACAGCTACCGAGCGTATCCCAGTCCCATTCCGGCTCTCCGGCCGCTGCGTTCTGGCAGCCGGAGACACGATCGCGCAGTGTGCCCCGGGTGGTGGCGTTACCGGCCGCCGATCGATACCGTCAACCGTTGTGAGGGTCCACCGAGAGCCTGCCCGTGCTGGCGACGGGAGACTGAGCGCCGTCGGCTGCCGGGGCAGGGCCGAGGTGGCCCATTGAGTGCTCGGCAGTGCTCCCGGCCAGGGTGTCAGCAAGTTGCGCTGTACACCCTCACCTACGTGTACCGTGACTCGACGGCGGTGCTCGGGCCGCTTGCTGCCTTCGTCGAGCCGCACTGCTACGACCTGTGCGGTCGGCATGCCGACCGGATGACGGCGCCCCGCGGCTGGGACGTGGTCCGGCTGCCCGCGGTGCCGGCCGAGGAGGAGGCAGACGACCTGGAGGCCCTGGCCAACGCCGTGCGCGAGGCCACTATCCCGCGGACGCCCGAGGAGCCGACGGGCCAGGGCATCGAGGTGGGCCGACGCGGG
>JASIBJ010000605.1 GCA_030045215.1 Streptosporangiaceae bacterium
CGCTCCGCCCGGTGGAACTTACGAGCACGATGGCAAGCACGCACAGCAGCGCCCCGGCGTAAACCGCCGCACTCGCGTGCTCGCCCCCAGCCAGGGCCACTGCCACCGGAAGTACCGTCGACATCAGCGCGGACACCGGTGCCACGACGTTCATTGGCCCCGCTGCGAGCCCCGAATAGAAGATGATCAGGCCGACACCGCCAGCCGCGCCGGCCGCAACGCCCCAGGCCAGCCCGGCCAGGCGGGCCGGCTGGGCCGATACCAGGGCGGCGGTGAGAACGACCACGGCACCCGCGCCGACCGACAACGGCACAACCGAGAGCACGCGCGCCTGCCTGGTGGCGACGCCGCCGAGAAAATCGGCAGAGCCGTACAGCAGCGCCGCCGCGAGCGCGAGGATGGTCATCATGATTATCCGGCCTCGGTCGGTCTACAGATCTATGTAGTTCATTATACTGACCGAATGGTTAAGCGTCATCCTGGATGTGAGGACATGGCCGGGCAGACCGACGTGACGGGAGCAGTGGCCAGGGCAGTGCAGGCGCTGCGGACCGAGCGAGGCTGGTCGCTCGACCATCTGGCCGGTCGGGCGGGTGTCAGCAAAGGCGTGCTCGTCGCGATCGAGCAGGCCAGGTCGAACCCGAACCTGGCCACGCTCGCCCGCATTAGTGACGCGTTCGGAGTGCCGGTGACGCGGCTGGTCGAGACCTCGGGCGAGCCCGCCGTGGCCATCACCGGGCCGCCGGACTACCGGACCCTGTGGCGGGGCGAGCATGGCGGCAGCGGTGTAATCATCGGTGCTACCGAGGCACCCTGGGCGGCGGAACTCTGGAGCTTCCGGCTTGAGCCGGGCGACACCGTCGGCGGTGATGCGCATGCAGCCGCGACCAGGGAAATGATCTGGGTCCAGTCAGGCGTGGTGACGCTGACGGTGGCTGGCAGCACTCAGGCAATCGGGCCGCAGATGTGCGCGAGGTTTCCCGGCGGTATCGCCCACCGATACGTCAATGAGGGCACCGAGCCGGCCGAGATGATCATGATCGTCGTCGTGCCACCCGCGGCCGCGTGACGATACCAGGCCGGCCGCAGGCAGGCACTTCGCTAGCCTGCTGAGACCCCAGTAGGCTGCCACGGTCCCCGGCACCGGAGAATGTGAGCAGAGCGGCAAGGGGGACCGATGATCACAGCCGAGACGGTCAATCGCATCATCCAGTTCCATGGAGACGGCATACCGGTCGTCTCGCTCTATGTCGCGATTGACCCTGGGATCAGCCAGAGTGACGTTCACTCGCGCGTGACGAGCCTGGTGGACCAGGTCGACGGCCTGGCCAAGGACGGGGACCTTGAGCATGAGCCACGGCTATCCCTGCGCGGCGACATCGAGCGGATCAAGGAGCGCATGAGCGAGGAGGTCTGGCAGCCGAAGGGGCTTGCCGTCTTCTCCTGCAGCGCGCGGGGCCTCTACGAGGAGGTCTCGCTACCCAGGGGCGTGCGCAGCCGGATCGTGGTCGACGAGGCACCTCTCGTGCGTCCCATGCTGGCCGTGCTCGATGAGTACCACCGCAGCTGTGTTGTGCTGGTTGACAAGGAGTGGGCCCGCGCGTGGGAACTCTACGAGGACGAGATGCGCGAGCTCACGAGGTTCAAGGACCGGCTCGGCAAGTTCGACAACTACGCCGGCGGCGACATGGGCAGGATCCGCGACGAACAGAGCAGGCGACACTACCGGCGCGTGGTTCAGGTCCTGGACGAGCTGTTCAGGACCGAGCGGTACGACCTGCTGATCATCGGGGGCCATGAGTTCGAGATCCCGGCGTTCCTGGAGTTCCTGCCCCGTGACCTGCGGGACCGGTTCGCCGGGTCGTTCAGCATCGATCCCCCGACGGCGACGGTGGCCGAGATCCGGGCCGGCGCCGGCGCCATCCTCCAGCGATACGAGAGCGACCAGGAGCAGAAGGCGGTGGCCGAGGTCCTGGACCGCGCCGCGGCCGGCGGCCTCGCCGCGGTCGGCGTCCGCGCGTGCCTATGGGCGGGCAGCATCGCCGCGATCCAGACCCTCCTGGTCCAGGAAGGCGTGACGGCCGCCGGCGTCGTGTGTGATGACTCCGGGTGGATGGCGCTTGCCGGCGATACCTGTCCCATCTGCGGCAAGCCGACGCGGCACACACCGGATGTGATCGACGAGCTGGTTCAGGCCGTGATCGACGAGAGCGGCTCGATCGAGCACGTCGAGGCCGACACGCCCCTCAAGAAGTACACCCTGGCCGCGGCGCTGCGTTTCCCGCTGCCGCCGGAGAATTCCGAGAGCCTCTGATCCAGGGCTCGCCGGCCAGGACCGCGAGGCAGCGGCGCCGGAACGCTGGCCAAGCGACGGCGCCGAGAGTCGCGGCTGCTGTGATGACGTTGCTCCAGGGGAAAGCCGCTCACGGGGCTGTCACCCCTGGCATCCGCCGTCTGCCTTCAGCGCGGCGACCGCCTCAGCAAGGTCATGGCCCTTGTAGATGCTGAGGTCGGACGGCTGGTAGTACCACTGGCCGCCTGAGTATGTGAACGAGATCTGCTCGCTGCCGATCGAGGACGCGATCCCGGTCAGGCTCACCGTGACGACGACCGTGGTGCCGGCCAGGACCGGGCTGGTCACGCTGTAGCTGAGCCCTGCCGTCGCATGGCTGACGCATTTCCGGTGGAGCGCGACCCAGACGCTCTCGCTGATCTGACCGCGGTCAGTGGGGGCGATCATCGGGTACACGGCTGCGTACTGGCCCGCTGCGTAGAGGGCGAAGTACGCCTTCGCGGCCGACAGTGCCGCGGCCGCGGTTTCAGGCTCGGCTGGAGAGCTCGAGGCGGCCGGCGACGCCGGCGCTGCGGGACTATGGCTCGCTGCCGCGCTCCCGCCGGGGCTTGATCCGCCGCCGCATCCGGTGACCGTGGCTAGGATGACCGCTGCGCTTGCAGCCCAATAAGCGGCTTTCGTGTGGTCTTTCACGGTTATAGGACGCGGTGCGGCGCGGCCCGGTGTACCGGTGGGAGCACAAACTGGGCTGAACCTGGCGTCGGCGGCGTCTGGACAGACAGCGGCCGGGTGTTCACCCGTGCTCGGCCACAGCACGGTCAGCTTCACCATGACGTGTACACCGAGGTCGCCGAGGAGCTGGCCGAAGCGGCGGCCGCCGCCATCGCGGCGTACGTGCCCCGGAGAAGGAAGATCGTTCCCGGAGGTGCTACGAATGTGCCACGCGAGGCCAGAATGATCACTGACGAGAACGCAGCCACGCCGGTCTGGCGTAGTGGCTCAGGACGGAGGCGGCGCCGTGACCTCTCTAGCTGATCCGACGGCCTAGCCAGCGGACATGCGTAGGAATCGCCTAAACAGCAGCGTCAACAGACAGCTGGTCGGAACGCACGGCCCGGCTCGCCTTCTTGCCGTACCAGAACGGCGTTGTCTCGGCCAGTTCAGTGAAGCCCAGCCGCAGGAGGATCGGGCGGCTATCGGGGGACGCATCGACCTGCAAGTAC
>JASIBJ010000606.1 GCA_030045215.1 Streptosporangiaceae bacterium
GCGAGCTACCGAACTGCTCCACCCCGCGTCGTATTAACCAACTGTATGGGCACCTGGTGCCGGAGGCAAATCACGGCGCCGGCCGAGAACGCGCGCTCACGTGCCGGTGGCGGCCAGCGTCGGCGAGGTCATCCACAGCACGTAATGAACGCGGGTCGGCGCGGTCGGCAGCTGGATGAGCTCGTGCGGATCTCCGGTCGTGACCAGGTTCAGCACGCGGATAGGACTGCCGCCGAAGCGAGCGAGCCGCGCCTGGGTCGAGGCGAGCAGGACCGGCTGGCGCCCGCCAGCGGCAATGGCATGAACCACGAATTCCACGGTCGCCGCCGGCTGGCCGGCCATCGACGCAGTCGGCACCCCGCACATCCCCCTCACCACCTGCATGAACTGCTGGGCAGCGGTCGTATCGACAACAAGCACCGTGGCATCGCGCGGCATTTGCGCGCAGAGCTGGCTGACGGCCTGGATCTGGCCCATGCCGGTGCGGCGCAGCGCCATGCCCTGGGCTACCGGCTGCAAGCCGCCGCCTTTGGCCCCGTGGCTCAGACCCACGCCGAAGGTGGTGGAGAGAGTCGGCACCAGCATCGCCGCCGAGCAGAAGAGGCCGACGACCGTCGCGGTAGCCCGGCTCGCGCCACGACTTCGGGCCCGGACCGTCAGCCAGGAGGCTGCCCAGAGCGCAGCGATGATCAGCCCGGGCAACACCAGCACGACGAGCCTGCGGCTGGCCCACGGTTGGTCCGGCACGATGTCGGGCTGCCAGAGGACCACAGCCGACCCGGCGCAGAAGATGGCCAGCGGCAGCGCCCACATGCGCAACTGCCGGTCCGGGTCCCGCCAGCTCAGCAGGCCGCGCAGGCAGCGCCGGACCAGGAGCACGATGCCGAATCCGCCGAGCAGCACGGTTGGCAGCCCGATATACCAGATCACCCAGTAGAGCGTCTGCTCGGCGTAGGTGCGGGTCGGGTCTACTCGCAGGCCCTGCTGGCGTTGCAGTGCGGCGATGAAGTCGGTGACGGCCGCGCTCGGATGGCCGTGCGCGGTCTGGACGTAGGGCCGGATAGCGAAGCCGATCAGTACCGCCGCGGCGACCAGCGCGCCCGCCTCCGGTAGCCAGCGCAGCGGGATCTTCTTCAACATCCTCGGCACGACGCGGCGCACGTACGCGAGCCGCTTCAGCTGCCCGCCGATGAGGCACAGCGCAAGCAACCACACGGCGACGACCCCGGCAATGGCGACCGTCAGACCGACGGTGTCCACGAACGCCCGGTCGAGCAGGAACGCACCGAGCCCGCCGTAGGCCGCGCCCACGATGAGCCCAATGAGGAACGGGGTCGCCTGGGGCCGGCGTCCGATGACAAGGATCGCGCCAAACGGGATGACCGGCAGCAGGTACAGCAGGCTGTCCAGGCTGATAAGGATGGCCAGGCCCAGTGACAGGCCGGCCAGCACGGCCAGCGCGCTGGGCGGGCTGGGCCAGGAAGCCAAGTCCACCGACCTGACGAGTCGGCGTACCCGCGCGCTGAGGAGGTCCAGACGCCCAGCGCCGCCAGGGCCAGGTTTGACGGGGGGCAGCACGATGGTTTCCGTCACGGGCGGCTCGCCACCAGCCGACTCGCTAGCTGGTGCCCCGCCGACGGCGCTGCTGGCCGAGCCGGCGTCTGCGGCCGCCGCCTCGGAAAGCGCTCCCTCGAAGGCCGCCGCCTCGGAAAGCGCTCCCTCGAAGGCTGCCGCCTCGGGAAGCGCCCCTTCGGCGGGGAGCACGTAGACGTGCCCGCTGCCGGGCACGGCACCGACCGCGCTCCCGACGACAACGGGAGCCTCGCCTTCGGCGGGGGCGTCGGCTCGAGGGACCCGTCTGCTGACGGCACGGAGGATCAACGAGTCGGCCAGCAGGCACAGGCCGCCGAAGAGCACGACCTGCAAGGCCGTCTCGCTGAGAGCCGAGCGGCTCACGTATTGCTGCGGCAGGCTCAGGCCGAGGATGAGCGCTCCGGCCGGCGCCCACTGCGGGCCGACCAGCCTGGCTATCAACCCGGCAAAGCTGAGCTCGGCCAGCCCGCCGAGAATGGGGCCCACTGCTCCGGCACCCGTCAGCCCGTGGGCCCAGAACCCGGCGGCCAGAAGCATCGGCATGCCGGACGTGACGGCGGGCACGACCGAGCTACCACTGGGGAGGAAGCCGATGCTCGCGAAGCTCAGACCGTGATGGACGCCACCGAAGGCCGACAGCGATTGCGGGACAGGCAGCGAGCCATGCTGTGCGATCCAGTAGCCGGCCTGCAGGTAGGTGCCTGCATCCCGGAGCACGATGACCGACTCGGAACTCTCCCGCAACTGCCACGCGGTCAGGCCGACGACGACGGCGACGGTGGCCAGCAGCCCGAACCACGCGGTCCAGCCAGGCGCCACCCGATCCCTGGCGCCAAGCCGCGGCCAGGCGGCGGGAACCGCGCGCAGGCCGTTGACCGTGAGCGCCGCCGCCAGAGGCACGGAGATCAGCAGCACGGGCACCGGCAGGAAGTCGCCGCCCAGCAGCAGCGGCAGGCCAGGTATCAGCCAGGCGACGACGAGCACCGCCGGGAGCACGGTCAGCCGCGCGAACGCAAGCCCGGCGGCTTCGCCAGTCCTGGGGCGCGCGCTCGCGTCATGGCCAACCCTGGGGCGCAGGCTCGCCTCAGGTTGGCGACCGCTCTCGGAATCGCGATAAGCGGTGGGTCGGCCGGCCCGGAGCCCGACGAGCCAGGCCAGCGAAGCCAGAAGGCCAGCAAGGCGGTCGGCTGCTGGGCGGAACATTCCGGTTCTGGCCGGGGCGGGGGTGGGCGCAGGCACGCGCGTGGCCTGTGATGTGCCGGTCCCGGCCGACGCGAGCCCTGTGACCTGATCGAGGCTGCCGGTATCGGCCAGCTCGGTGTCGGCCGGCTGTTCGCTACCGGCTGTACCATCCGGGCGGTCGGTTGGGCGCACGGGTCAACTGTAGAGGGCCGCTGGCCAGGTCCCGAACTTATGACTGCCCCGGTAACGACCGCACTTGTCATCCACGGCGACCGCGGGGACGGGCCTTGGCAGGCGCCTGACCGGCGCCCTGACCGTTACCTGCCCCGATCTTTACCTTCTAAGTGGGATTCCTCCTGCTAAACCCCACGTAACATTAAAGCGTAAGCAAGCGGCTAGGCCCCCGCCCGATGCCGTGGGTGAGGGAGCGTCGATGACGATGAGCCGCCACCAGGACTCCGAGAATCAGCCGCCGGCCGATGAGCCGCGAAAATCCGGGACCGACCCGGGGTCTCGCAAGCCGATCCGGCGCCGGCCTTGGCACCAGCACTCAACGGCAAGCCTGGTGCTGGCCTCGCTAGCCATCCTGGTCGCCGTGGTCTTCTCCGGCGGCTCGATCGTGGCCTACATGAAGTACCGGTCTGTCTGGGACGCGATCAGCCGCATTGACGTCTCGGCCGACCTCAAGGGCAACTTGCCGCCCATTGACCCGAACGCGATCAACCTCCTGCTGATCGGCTCGGACACCAGGTCAGGCGAGAACGGCAAGATCGGCGGATCGGACGGCATTGACGGCGCCCGCTCGGACACCGTCATGGTGCTGCACATCGCTCCCGGGGCCCGGCAGGTCGATGTCCTGAGCTTCCCGCGCGACTCGGTCGTCCCGATCCTGAACTGCACGCCCGAGGCCGGGACGTCAGGCCAGTCCGCGCAACCGGGCCAGGTCGAGCAGATCAACGCGACGTTCGCCTACGGCGGCCCCGGCTGCCTGTGGAAGACCATCGAGGTGACGACGGGCATCCACATCAACGACTTCATCGAACTCGACTTCGTCGGCTTCGAGCAAGCTATCGACGCGCTCCACGGGGTGTGGGTCTGCCTGCCCGCTGCGGTCAACGACCCGATGTCGGGCCTGGACCTGTCCGCGGGCTTGCATCACATTTACGGTCGGCAGGCGCTCGCGTTCTGGCGTACCAGGGAGGACCTCGGAGAGGGTGACGACCCGCAGCGGATCGAGCGGGATCAGTTCCTCATGGCCTCACTGCTCCAGGGCATCGAGCGCAGCGGCCTGCTCCATAGCCCGGGCAAGATGCTGAGCGTGATCGACGTCCTCACCGGCAACCACTACGTCACGACCGACCAGAGCCTGACCCAGAGCCAGATGTTCCGCATTGCCGAGAACCTTCGCGGCATCTCGACCGAGCAGGTCCAGTTCGTGACCGTCCCCTGGACGGACTACGTGTACAACTACAACTGGGTTCAGTGGGTGCAGCCGCAGGCCGACGACCTGTTCGCCGCGATCGCGCACGACACCAGGCTGCCCAGGTCGCCGAAGGCCACGAAGGGCAAGCAGCAGAAGGTCGCCACGCTCAAGCCCTCGCAGGTCCAGGTCGCCGTCTACAACGGTACGACCACGGATGGCCTGGCCACCGATACCGCGAACACGCTGAGCCGGCGCGGATTCGACGTGATAGGCCAGCCGGCCGACGCCGCGGCCGACACGTACACCACCTCGGTGATCGACTACGCGACGGCCGCGGATCTCCCGGCCGCGAGGACGCTCGAAACCCAGATAGGCGGCCCGGTCACGTTGCAGGCTGATCCGCAGCTGACCTCGCCCACCCTGCAACTGATCCTGGGCTCCAGCTTCACCTCGCTGAAATCCTCCGCTCCGGCCGCGAGCACTGGCATGGAAAACCTGGCTGTTACCTACGGCGGCATAAGCGGCAACGTCAATATCTGCTCCGACAAGGCAGCGTTCGCCGGCCCCGACGGCGATTAGGCCGGGACGAACACCGCGCCAGGTCCTTCACCCCAGTCATTCCGGATCATCGCGCTGCGCACGGATTCTGTTCAGGAACGGCTCATACGTCTGGCGGCCTGGTCAGGGTTGACCGGGCGCCCGGCGGGTACGCACCGCCTGGGAGGACGGCGATGAGTCTCGGTAAGGACTTCCCGGTGTCGCTGAGACGGCCATTCCGCCGATCGCCCGGGACCCCCCGGCGGCGCTATAGCATCCGCCAGAAGGTCCTCGGCGGCGTGGCGATCTTTTCCGCAGCCCTGTTAGTCAGCGTGTCGCTGGCCGCCTACCTCAACTTCCGGGCCGACTGGAATGGCGTCACGCGGATTAACGTGGAGAGAGACTTGCGGGCCGCGGGAGTCAAGCTCCCACCGCCCGATCCGAACGCCATGAACATCCTGCTGATCGGGTCGGACTCGAGGGCCGGGGTGAACCGGCAGTTCGGCGCCGGCATCACCGGCCAGCGCTCGGACACCATCATGGTCGTCCATATCGCGCCCGACGCGCACGAGGTCGTGGTGCTGAGCCTCCCGCGGGACACCGTCGTTCCGATCCTGAACTGCGCCCCCGAGGACGGTTCATCGGGGCAGGCCGCCCAGCCGGGCCAGGTTGAGCAGATCAACGCGACGTTCGCCTACGGCGGGCCGGGGTGCCTCTGGGAGACCATCGAGGCGACCACGGGCATCCATCTCAACGACTTCATCGAGCTGACCTTCACCGGCTTCGAGCACGTCATCGACGATCTTGGTGGCGTCAACGTATGCCTGCCGGTGGCGATCAACGACAGCGACTCTAAGCTGCACCTCAGCGCAGGCAAGCATCACATCTCGGGCCCGGAGGCCCTGGCGTTCTGGCGGGTCCGCTACATCGGCGACGGCTCTGACCTGCAGCGGATCGAACGGGATCAGTACCTGATGGCGGCCGTTCTGCAGGGCATCGAGCGCAGCGGCATGCTCGGCAGCCCGGCCGCGCTGTACCGGGTCATCACCGACATCACCCGAAATCATCTCGTCGCCACCGACACGGGGCTAACGGCGGGACAACTGCTCACGATCGGTGAGGACCTGCGCGGGACGCCGAGCAGCGCCGTGCACTTCATCGAGGCCCCGGTGGTCCCTTACCCCGGCAACCCCACGGCCTGGGTGCAGTGGGAGGAGCCGCAGGCCGCGAACCTGTTCGCCGCTATCGCCCACGACACCCGGCTGCCGAGCACGAGAACGCGGGGCAGGCTCAAGCAGGGCAGCCCGCCGGTGCTCGCCAGTGTCGGCCTCAAGACCAGGGTGACTTCGCCGGCCGCCAGCCCCAGCGCGAGCCCGAGCGCCAGTCCAGGCGCCAGCTCAGCGCTCGAGAACCTGGCGAAGCAATACGGCGGTATCAGCGGGAACGTTGGGATCTGTAGTGATTCAAGCGTTTTCTCTGGCCCGGACGGCCAGTAACGGGTGATCCGCGCTCGGCCGTAACCCGGCCTCGTTCCCGCCCTGAACCGCTAAGGGCGAGACGTTGATCACATCGCCTTCCGGTGCGCGCCCGTGACGGTTACGGGCATGGTCCGGGGGCAGGTATCCCGTGGGATCATGACCGGCAACGGCGATGAGCTCAGGGTCGAGGGCGATGCCCGCCAGGCGCGCCCGTCGTCCAGCCTTCCGTCGCGCGGGAGGGGAACTAGCCGCGTCCGTACCCGCGTTCTCGGTACGCTCGCGGTCGCCCTCGCGGTCTGCCTGGTAGCCGTCTCGCTCACGGCCTACCTCACGTACCGCTCGGTATGGGACAGCATCCGCCGGATCCAGGTCAGTGGCCTCGGAACCCGGCCGCCGCAGTTCACCACCGCGATGAACATCCTGCTCATAGGGTCGGACAGCCGGTCCGGGGCGAACGCGAGCTTCGGGGCCGGCATCAGCGGCCAGCGGTCGGACACGATCATCATGCTGCACCTGGCGCCGGGCGGGCGCAGCGCGGTGGTGCTGAGCATCCCGCGCGATTCCGTCGTCCCGATCCTGTCCTGTCCCCCGGAGGCCGGGACTCCGGGCCAGGCGGCCCAGCCGGGCCAGGTCGAGCAGATCAACGCCACGTTCGCGTACGGCGGTCCTGGCTGCCTGTGGAAGACGGTGGAGCAGACCACCCATTTGCGCATCGACCACTTCATCGAGCTGAACTTCACCGGGTTCGAAAACGTGATCAACGACATCGGCGGGGTGAACATCTGCCTGCCATTCGCGATCAACGATCCGATGTCCAAGCTGCGCCTGGGGCCGGGCCGGCATCATGTCGGGGGCGCCGAGGCACTCGCGTTCTGGCGGGCGCGCTACATCGGCCAGGGCTCTGACCTGCAGCGCATTGAGCGCGACCAGTATCTGATGGCGGCGGTCCTGCAGGGCGTGGAGCGCAGCGACCTGCTCGGCAGCCCGACCAAGCTGCTGGCGGTCATCACCGACGCGGCCAGGTCCATGACGACTGATGCCGGGCTTGACCTGTCCACGCTGATTCACATCGTCGAGAGCCTGCGCCAGATGCAGCCCGGTGCGGTCCAGTTCATCGAGTTGCCGACCGCCGTGTACCCGGCCAATCCCGACTGGGTCCAGTGGCCGTCCGGTGATGGACAGCTATTCCGCGCGATCGCGCACGACTGGAGCCTCCCGCGGACCACGAGCAAGATCCCGTTGCGGCCGGCGGGTCCCGCCCTGGCTGCTTACGTCCTGTTGCACGGACCCGCGGCGACGCACGGCTCGCTCGGCTCGCCCGGCCCGTCCAACCTGACCAGGCAGTATGGCGGCATTACCGGGAGCACGAACATCTGCCACAACAACCAGGCGTTCGCCGGGCCGCTGGGCGGCACCTGAGCGCCTAGCGCCTGACCCAGACGCTGCGGACCGGCCCCGGCAGGTGTATCTCGTGATAGGCCTTCGAACCGCCAGGCATCCGCTTCAGTATCTCGTTGACGGACCCGCCGGACCACGGCGCCGAACAGCCCACGTAGTAGGCCACCGACGGCGAGAAGACCACGCATGGCGGCCTGATCCCGTGGTCGCGCAGGTAGTTGGCCTTCCAGATAAAGGGCCGGACCGCCGCCGCGCTCGCGGTCTCGCGGACCAGCACGACGTGCTGGGTGACGGCGCCGACCAGGAGGAAGGCAGCCGCGATCGCGGCACCGACGCGCTTCAGGTCCGGCTTCGTGGCCAGCCAGACGACTCCATCGGCCGCGATGATCGCGAACAGCGCCCAGGTCGGCAGCAGATAGCGCGGGGCCCCG
>JASIBJ010000607.1 GCA_030045215.1 Streptosporangiaceae bacterium
GCCCTGAGAGCGACCCTCGGTGACAACAGCGGTGATGACAAGACGTGACTTCGACATCGCCCGACCGTGCCGGCCAGGCCATTCCCACGTCCCGAGACACGCCGCCAGCTGCGGCCGTGATCACCACCTGGCCGTGATCGCCAGAGTATTCCTATGTCGTGAGACACCCCATTCGCATGTCCCGAGGCTGGACACCCATAGCCCCACATAGCGTTCATGCAGGTCAGCTAGGGTTTCGGAGATCATTCCGGAACCCTTTTTTGATCTTGAAATTCGGGCTGGGAGCCAGACGGGGAGCCATCGGGTCATGCGGACTTTGCCGCCTTGCGCGATCTTGTCTTGGTAGCTGGCTTCGTGCTGAAGATGGCATTCATGGTAGTGGCGCCAGTGGTGATGACGGGCTTGAGCTGCTTGCGGTAGACCCGTCCGGTGATGGTGTGGTTCTTGTGCCCGACGAGGTCGGCAATGACTTCGATGGGCACCGCGTTGTCGCTCATGATCGAGACGAAGGTGTGGCGGGTCTCGCGCGGCACCCAGTCGTCGCCCACCTTCGCATCCTTTGCGATGTCGGCGAACGTCCGGCGAACGTATCCGGCCGACAGTTCGGTGCCAGTGCGGGTAGTGAACACCAGGCCGGTGTCCTGCCATCGCGGTCCGGCCTTGAGCCGCTGGGTGGCCTGGCGCCTGTGTAGCGCCTTGAGCGCGGCAACGGCTTCGGCGGGTACTTCGAGGGTGCGGCGCGACTGCTCGGTCTTGGTGTCGCCATCAACGCGAACCGACCGCCAGACGTAGACCGCGTACCGCTCGTGTCCGAATCCTGCGCTGGTAACCGGCTGCCAGGCCTCCGCCTTGTCATTCCAGGCGACGACGTGGTCCCAGCGCAGCGCGCGGGCTTCCTCGGTGCGCACCCCAGTCATGATGGTCAGCACGACGTAGGCGTGCAGCGGTGACGACTTACTCTGCTGGATCACTGCCCGCGCCTGTTTGAGCGTGAGTGCCTTGCTGGGCCGTCCGGTCTTGCCCTTGGGAGTGCTCACCAGGTCAGCCACGTTGCGCTCAACGAGGTCGCGTGCCTGGGCGTGGCGGATCGAGCGCCGCAAGGTGGAGTGGATGGACTGCAGGCTCCGGCTTGATAGCTCGCCGGTTAAGCCGTCGAGCCAGGTGTCCACGTCGCCGGCGCTGAGCCGCTTGAGCCTGGTCATGCCGATGGCGGGCACAAGGTGCTTGTCTGCCGTGACGCGATAGCCGCTGACGGTGCCGGGGCTGAGATTGCGAGTGCCGGATTTGAGCCAGTCGGCGACGGCGTCGGCGACGGTGTAGCTGTCGGCGTCCTTGCCGGTCTTGATTCCCTTCTCGCGCTCATCGACCAGTTTCTTCAGCTTGTTTTTGACGTCGGTCTTAGTCCGCCCTTTGCGCTTGACGCGCTTGCGGTTGCCTGCGCCGTCGCAGCCGATGTCGATGGCGCCGGTGTAGCCGTCCCCCTCGGGGTAGACGGTTCCCTCGTACTTCCCGATGATGATCTTGGTCATGTGTGATCCCTCCTTTCAGGCCAGGTTCTAGTGGGGTGGTGTTCCTGGCGTGCCCCGGTCTGCCGTCGTGGCGTACCACCGTGATCGTGGTGGCCGGGGCCGGGCGTGGTCATCGCCCCTTCTCGTGCCGGTCGAGGTACTCTTCGACCGCCTTCCTGATGACCCAGGAGACGTCACGGTCCTGTGTCGCTGCATATCGGACTAGCCGTTCTTTGAATTCGGCTTCCACTCGTACGGGCGGAAGCGTGGTGTCGCGCATCGCTAGAGCCTTCCCGTTGTTACTGGGTTTGCTTTGCTAGTGCAGCTCGTGCGGGTGCGGCGCGAGGTGGCCTGTGTTCTGCTGTCAAATGGCGTTCGCCGTGTCGGGCCTTCCCCGCTTGCGGGGCGTGCCCTGTCGCGTGTAGAGCAACGTAGCACGGCGTGCTACATCGGTCAACGAACCTTGGTGTCCTGTTCCAGGGCTGCTATGAATTCCGCTATGTGCTGACCGGTGATGCGGCGGGAGTTGCCGATCTTGATGCTGCGGAGCTGGCCGGTGCGGAGCAGGTAGTAGATCTTGTCGCGGCCGATGTGCAGGATCTCGGCGACTTGTTCGACGGTGTATGCCTGCTGCATGGGACCTCACCTCCTTCCGGTGTGCATGGTCGCTGGCTGCGTTAGCCACCACCTCACTTCTTGGGGTTCTGGTTACGTTGCGTGGCTGGTCTTCGTTTGTCTACGTCTACGTGTCCGTGCTGCTAGTGCAGACGCGCGCGAGGAGACGTAGACGTAGACGATTACGGTTCGTGTTCGTCGGTGGCTTTCCAGAATCCGCGGCTGACCTGGGTTGCCTGGTGTCGGCTGGTCAGCTCGCGGAGCCTGAGGTAGACCCAGGGGCGGCTCATGCCCGTGGCGCTCATCAGCTCGGCGACCGACACCCCCGTCTCCGGGGCGAGGGACAGCGCGACCCAGAGCATCGCCTCCGGGGTACCATCGCTGCCGTAGGACGAGCCGGTGACGTGCGCGCTCCCGTGGGCATCGGGTGCGGTGCTCGCGCCGCTGCCGTGATCGGCGGAGCGCAGAGCGCTGGCGGAGATGTCGTCCAGCCTGGGCCGTGAGCCGGCGTGCGCGGCGGCAGTGGCGTCGACCATCTCATCGGTCAGCAGGTAGGCGCGGGCACGGCGGGGGACATCATGCTCGGGTGCGGAGATGAGGAACTTGCCGGGCGCGTTGAGGGTGTCGGCGTGCCAGCCGGCGGCGCGCATGCCGCGTCCGAGGATCAGGTCTGCATCGCCCTTCTCGCGGACGCGGAAGGCGATGCGTA
>JASIBJ010000608.1 GCA_030045215.1 Streptosporangiaceae bacterium
GTCGGCGGCTGCCCCAACGTGGGCGGCATCTGCATCGCGTGCACGATGCCCGGCTTCCCCGACAAGTTCATGCCGTTCATGGACGAGCCGCCGGGCGCGAAGGTCTCGACGGCGGCAAGCAGCCTGTACGGGACGGTCATCCGCGCGCTGCGCGGCTTCACCGCTAAGACTGCCGACGAGGAGCCGAAGTGGCGGAAGAAGGGCGACGAGCTGCTGACCGGCTACAAGAAGACCTGGTGAAGGTGCAGCCCTCGACAACGCATGCCAGCGGAAGAAGGAACTCGATATGACAACGGTTGAGGACACCGGCCTAGTCGAGATGTCGTGGGATCCGATCACCAGGATCGTCGGCAGCCTCGGCATCTATACGAAGATCGACTTCAAGCAGAAGAAGGTCGTGGAGTGCCACAGCACCTCCTCGATCTTCCGGGGCTACAGCATCTTCATGAAGGGCAAGGACCCCAGGGACGCCCACTTCATCACCAGCCGTATTTGCGGCATCTGCGGTGACAACCACGCGACCTGCTCGGTCTACAACCAGAACATGGCCTACGGCGTCCGCCCGCCGCACCTGGGCGAGTGGATCATCAACCTCGGCGAGGCGGCCGAGTACATGTTCGACCACAACATCTTCCAGGAGAACCTGGTCGGCGTTGACTTCTGCGAGCGGATGGTCAGTGAGACCAACCCCGGCGTCATGGAATTGGCCAACCGCACCGAGGCGCCGCACGCCGCCGACCACGGCTACAAGTACATCGGCGACATCATGCGGTCGCTGAACCCGCTCGAGGGCGAGTTCTACCGCGAGGCACTGCAGGTATCGCGGTCCACCAGGGAGATGTTCTGCCTGATGGAAGGTCGCCACGTGCACCCGTCCACGCTCTACCCGGGCGGTGTCGGGACAACGCCGACCGTTCAGCTGTTCACTGACTACCTGACCAGGCTGATGCGGTATGTGGAGTTCATGAAGCGCGTCGTGCCGATGCACGATGACCTGTTCGACTTCTTCTACGAGGCGATGCCCGGGTATGAAGAAGTCGGTCGCCGTCGCGCGGACATGGTCTGCTGGGGCAGCCTCAACGACCCCGAGTACTGCGACTTCCGGTATGACCACATGACGAACTGGGGTCGCAAGATGTTCGTCACCCCCGGCGTCATCAGGGACGGCCAGCTGCTGACCAATGACCTGGTCGAGATCAACCTGGGCATCCGCATCCTGCTCGGCAGTTCGTACTACGAGGACTGGGAAGACCAGGAGATGTTCGTGACCCGCGACCCGCTGGGGAATCCGGTGGACCGCAGGCACCCGTGGAACCAGCACACGATCCCGAAGCCCGCCAAGCGCGACTTCGGCGACAAGTACAGCTGGGTCATGTCACCACGCTGGTTCGATGGCGAGACGCACCTGGCCGCCGACACCGGCGGCGGGCCGATCGCCAGGCTCTGGGCGACCGCGCAGGGCGGTCTGGTGGACTTCAACTATGTCAAGGCGACCGGCGACAGCGTGCTGATCAATCTGCCGCGGACCGTCACCAAGCCCGAGGTCACCTTCGAATGGAAGATCCCCACCGACAAGTCCGGGGCGCCGCTGTCGAACGCGATCGAGCGGGACCGGGCTCGCACCTATTTCCAGGCCTACGCGGCCGCGTGCGCGCTGCACTTCATGGAGAAGGCCCTGGCCGAACTGCGCGCGGGTCACACGAAGACCTGGGAGTCCTTCAACGTCCCTGACGAGGCGATCAGCTGCGGCTTCACCGAGGCCGTCCGCGGCGTACTGTCCCATCACATGGTGATCAGGGGCGGGAAGATCGCCAACTACCATCCGTACCCGCCGACGCCGTGGAACGCGAGCGTCAGGGACAGCTTCGGCACGCCGGGCCCGTACGAAGACGCGGTCCAGAACACGCCGATCTTCGAGGAGAACCCGCCGGAGCGGTTCAAGGGCATCGACATCATGCGCGCGGTGCGTAGTTTCGACCCGTGCCTGCCGTGCGGAGTGCATATGTACCTGGGCAAAGGCAAGGTTCTGGACAAGGTTCACACCCCCATGGCGGTAACCCTGTCCACCTGATAGGCCTGAGACTGGCCCGGCTAATAGGGCTGAGACTCGTCCGGTTCTTCGAGCGAGCACGAGGGGCGCGGCGTCGCCTGGACTGAGGAGCGGGTTTTGCGACGAGGGAAGGCGGCGCCTGGCGGCGCCCCGAGGGCTGAGCGGGAAGTGCAGAGCGAGCCGGAGGGGCGCGGCGTCGTCTGGACTGAGGAGCGGGTTTTGCGACGAGGGAAGACGGCGCGCGAACGCGCCCCGAGGGCTGAGCGGGAAATACAGCGACGAGGGAAGGCGGCGCCTGGCGGCGCCCCGAGGGCTGAGCAGGCATGACTGTCCAGAAGGTCGGTGCCAGGGTCGAGGAGCTGCTCGATTCGCTCAAGTCCGGCGGTTTCGGTCCGGCCGCTGCGGCCGCCGAGGAACTGGTGAGCCTGCTCGTCGGGCTGTACGGGGATGGCCTGGCCCAGATCATGACCGTGCTATCCGAGCACGGCCCCGAGGGCATGGCGATGATCGACGCCCTGGCTGACGACCCGACCGTCGAGAGCCTGCTGTTGCTGCACGGCCTGCATCCGCTGGATGTGGACGCGAGGATCCAGCGCGCGCTTGACCGCGTTCGGCCCTATCTTGGCTCGCACGCCGGCGGCGTCGAGTACCTCGGCGTCGCCGATGGCGTGGCCAGGCTTCGCCTGGAGGGCAGCTGCCACGGCTGCCCGTCGTCGACGGTGACCGTTCAGCTGGCGATCACCGGTGCCGTCCAGGACGCCGCGCCCGAGGTGACCGATGTCGTGGTCGAGGGCATGACGGCCATGCCCGAGCCGAAGCTGCTGCAGATTGGCAAGCGTCCCGACAATGACCCTCGGCAGGCGGGGAACGAAGTCGGCTGGGTTGTCTTGCCGGACATCGGCCCGCCGAGTTCGCGGCCGGTCGCAGCCAGCGCCGACGGTGTCGCCGTCGTCGTGTGCGCGGTGCGCGGCACCCTCTATGCCTACAGGGACGCGTGCCCGGCCTGCGGCTCACCGCTGGCCGAGGGCCGGCTCGACCGGGAGGTCCTGACCTGTCCCGGCTGCGGCGCGCAGTACAACGCGCGGCTTGCGGGCAAGAGCATCGCGGACCCGGCCGTTCACCTGGATCCGCTCCCGCTGCTGGCGGACAGCCAGGGCGTGCGAGTCGCGATCGGCGAGAGCCTCCGAGCGGGGGTTACAGCGTGAGTGGCGGTGCCGGGCTGCGCCGGTTCGTCCGTCCTGCCGACGGGCCGGTCGCGCCGTCGGATGGCGGCCAGGCGGGGAATGAGTTCGTTCCCGCCCTGAAGGAAATCGTCGGGAACTCCCCTGATCGCCCGGACGACCGCGCGCAGGCACCAGAGAAATGCGAGATGTGCGCCACCGAGGTGCCCGCCGAGCACGGGCACATCGCCGACCTGGAGGCAGCGTCGCTGCTGTGCGCGTGCCGGGCCTGTTATCTGCTGTTCACGCAGCGCACCGCAGGGGGCGGCCGGTACCGCGCCGTGCCGGACCGCTACCTCGCCGATCCCGGCCGGGTTATGTCGGCCGCGCAATGGGACTGCCTGCAGGTCCCAGTCGGGCTCGCCTTCTTCCTGCGCAGCACGCCCGCTGGCGGCGAACTGACCGGCTTCTACCCGAGCCCGGCCGGTGCGACCGAGTGCCGGCTCGACCTCCAGCAGTGGCAGCAGCTCGTGGCGGACTTTCCGCTGCTTGACGAGCCTGAGCCGGACGTCGAGGCGGCGCTGATCAGCCGGTCGGACGACGGGGTCGAGTACTTCCTGGTCCCGATCGACGCCTGCTATGAGCTGGCGGGCCGGATGCGGCTGTACTGGCACGGCTTCGACGGAGGGGCCGAGGCGCGGCAGAGCATCGCTGACTTCCTGGAAATGGTGCGGGGCCATGCGCGAGCGTTCACCGCACCGGACACTTCTGTCCAGCAGGAGGCTGTGACCGGTGGTTGAGCTCGTTTTTGACTGCACCGGCGCCCGCGCGGACCGGTTCGCGGTCGTGCCGCAGATGATCCTGCAGCTGCGGATCAGCGAGACCACGGGGCAGCGGGTCGAGGCGATCGCGTTGCGGTGCCAGATGCGCATCGAGCCGGCGAGGCGGCACTACAGCGATGCCGAGGCGCAGCGGCTCAACGACCTGTTCGGCGAGACACAGCGGTGGGCGGACACGCTCAAGCCGATGCAGTTCACGAACGTGTCCATTATGGTGCCCGGGTTCACCGGCAGCACCGAGATCGACGTGCCGGTGCCGCTCAGCTATGACCTGGAGGTCGGCACCACGCGGTACTTCGCCGGGCTGGAGGGCGGCGAGGTGCCGTTGCTGCTGCTGTTCAGCGGGAGTGTGTTCAGCGTGGCCGAGGGGAAGATGGCGGTTACGCAGGTGCCGTGGAGCAAGGAAGCCGCCTATCGGCTGCCGGTCAGCCTGTGGCGGGAAGCGGTCGACGCGCACTTCCCCGGCTCTGCGTGGATCCGGCTGTCCACGGCCACCATCGACGAGCTGCTGCTGTTCAAGAACCGCAGGGCGTTGCCCACGTGGGAGGCCACGATGCAGGCCCTTCTGGCGGCGGCGGCCGAGCACTGCGAGCCGTCCTCATGAGAATCAACGCGGATCACCTCGATCACGCCCGCCGGGTCGCGGACGCGATCCTTTACGAGGGTTACCTGCTGTACCCGTACCACAAGTCCGCGCAGAAGAACCAGGTCAGGTTCCAGTTCGGGGTTCTGATGCCGCCAGGCTACGCGCGCCTGGACGCCTGCGAGCCGCACGCGAGCCAGACGGAGTGCCTGGTGGAGTGCCGCGACGACGCGGAGGTCCGCGTGCTCGTCCGCTTCCTGCACCTGCAGCGCCGGCAGGCGCAGAGTGTGTCACCGGAGACCGGCGACCTGGACGACGTCGGGACCGTGTGCATCGACGGCGCCGAGTACACGAGCTGGGACGAGGCGGCCGAGCGTGAGCAGCAGATCACTGCCGAAATCGGCGCGTTGCTCGCCGCGGACCAGGACATCGAGTTCCACATCGGTTCGGGCGAGTCGGCCGAGGAACTGACCGACTGCCGCGGGCGCCAGGCGGGCTGCCTCGTCCGGCGGTGGAGCGCGCTCGACGGCGTCATCCGGCTGCACGCCGAGCGGGTGGCCGGGCCGTATCAGGCCCTCAAGCTGACGGTGCGGGTGGAGAACTGCACTGCACCGTCGGCCGAGATGCGGACCCGCGCTGACGGGCTGCGGCACGCGCTGATCGCGGCGCACTCGCTGATCGGCGTCCCTGGCGGGACATTCCTGTCGATGACTGATCCGCCTGAATGGGCGGCGGCGGCGGTGGCCGCCTGCCAGAACGTCGGCACCTGGCCGGTGCTGGCCGGGCCCGAGGACTGCCGGGACCTGCTGCTGTCCTCGCCGGTGATCCTCTACGACCACCCGGAGGTGGCCGCGGAGAGCGCGGGCGACCTGTTCGACGCTACCGAGATCGACGAGATCCTGACGCTCAGGACGCTGACCCTCACCGAGGCCGAGAAACGGCAGGCCCGTGCCACCGACAGCCGTGCGGCCGACCTGATTGACCGCCTCGACGACCTCCCCGCGGAAATGCTCGAGCGCATGCACGGGGCGATCAGGTACCTGCGGGCTGCGCCGGCCGGGAGCGCGGCGCTGACCGAGCCGCGCGTGTCGCCGCCGGGAGGAGCATCGGCCTGGCCAGACCGAGGGTCGGCCCTGCCCGACGGAGGGATCGACTGGCCGGGGCCGCAGATCACCGACCGCCCGTCGATGCCGTGGTGGGACCCGGGGGCCGACGCCACGGTGTCGCCCAGGACCGACTCCGTTGTGGTCGACGGCGTTCGCATTGCGAGTGGCAGCCGCGTCGTGATGCGGCCGGGTGCCCGGCGGGCTGACGCGCAGGACCTGTTCCTGGCCGGGCGCGAGGCCATCGTCGAGGCGGTGCTCAACGACGTGGACGGCCAGATCCACCTGGCCGTAACGCCGGCCGACGATCCCGCCGCCGACCTGCAGCGCAGTCATGGACGCTTTCTGTACTTCGCGCCGGATGAGGTGCAGCCCATGGATGCCGAGTTCCGCGCCGAGGGCCGAGACTCCCCTGGCTAATGGTGCGTCGGTGGACCGGGAGTGAACGGAGGGAGGAAAGATGATCACAAGGCTCATCAAGGCCGCGCTCCTGGCGGCCGTGCTCGCCGCGATCGTGGCATCCGTGCCGGACGTGAAGCGCTACCTCGAACTGCGCGATATGTGACGCCGACCTGGCTTTCCGCGCATGGCAACCCCCACGAGAAGGCAGACCATGGAGACACTGCTCGGGTTCGTGGCCGGCTATATGGCCGGCTGCAACGATGGAAAAGACGGCATCAAGCGGCTACGGGAGTCCGTCAAGGCGATCGTTGAGTCCGGTGAGGTCAGACGGCTGGCAGGTGAGGCCGTGACCGTAGCCGAGGCGGCGGTGCGGCGCGCGGCGGCCCGCCAGGGCTTCGACAGCCTCGGCGACACCGTCACCACCGTGACCGACATGCTGGCCCATCGCGCCGCCGCGATCGGCCGGGGTAATCGCGCTGCCTGAGCCTGGCATTAAAGCGGCTGACCTGCGGCAGTAGAGCCGCCAGGTACCGGCCGCCGTACGCGCGGCCCGGCCATGCTGGCGTGCCCAGCCGATGGCCGCGCGCCGGCCGTCACCGTCACGTCAGCTCTTTACGGTCTCACGTGGTCGCGAGATTTGGCACCATGTGGGGGTGGAAGCTCTACTTATCCTGATGGACGGCTCGGCGGCGCCCGCGGACAAGGCCGGGATCGAGCAGGCGCTGCGCGACGACAAGCTTCTCTGGCTTGACGTGCTCGGGCCCACCCCGGAAGACGTCGCGGTGCTCACCGACATCTTCAAGCTGCACCCGCTCGCGGCGGACGACCTGACCGAGTTCGGGCAGCGCCCGAAGATCGAGGACTTCGGCAACCTCGTGTACATGGTCAGCTACGGCGTCAAGGGCAGCGACAATGACCTGACCGAGGTGCATTGCTTCTTCGCGGAGAAGTTCCTGGTCACCGTCCGCCGCGACGGCTGCCACTCACTCGAGCAGATGCGCGACCGGATCGGTTCCGCGAACGGGCAGCTGCCCGCGCCCGGCGAGAGCCGGCCGACCCGGCTGATCCTGCTCCACAACATCATGGACAGCCTCATCGACAGCTACTTCCCCTCGCTGTCGGCCTTCGACGACCGCATCGACGAGTTGCAGGAGATGATCTTCTCCAACCCGAGCAACGAGCAGCTGGCCGAGCTGTTCACCATGCAGCGGTGGCTGGTCAGCGTGCGCAAGCTAATCTCGCCGCAGCGCGACGCGATGGCCTCGCTGGTGGCCGGGATGGTCACGCTGCCGGGTATGAGCGCCGAGAGCGACCCGTACCTCCGGGACCTCTATGACCACCTCATCCGGATCAGCGACCTGATCGACAGCTACCGTGACCTCCTGACCAATGCCATGGACGCGTACCTGTCGATGGTGTCGAACAACCTCAACCAGGTGATGAAGCAGCTCGCGATCATCGCGACGATCTTCCTGCCGCTGTCGTTCCTGACCGGATTCTTCGGTCAGAACTTCGCCTGGCTGGTCAACCGGCTCGGCAGCCTCTCGGTGTTCTTCATCGTGGGTATCGGCAGCGAGCTGGTCGCGGTGGCCGGGCTGTACTGGCTATTCCGGCGCCGCGGCTGGATCGGCGCCTCCCGCCAGTCCAAGCTCGCGGCCGCGGCCGCGAGCGGCGGCGCCACCGGGGCTGGGGTCGGCGGCGGGAGCGCCGCCGCCAACGGAGCCGCCGCCAACGGGACCCAGGTCAGCCCGCATCAAATACCGACTTGGCTGACCGCCATCACCCGCGACGGCCGCTGGCGACCGAAGCCCGCGCCAGGGCAGGCAGGCGAGGGCCAGCGCGCCCGCAGCGGGTAGCGTCACCAGCGCGGGCAGCTGATAGCGCCAGGAATATACGAACGCGTCGGAGACCAGCAGCAGGGTGACGGCGGTCACGACCATCACGAAGCAAGCTCGGGCCAGTTCCCGGCGGGCCGGGCTGATTCGGCGGCGGAACGCGACCACCGCGCCCGCCAGGCCGCCTATCACGCAGGCCAGCAACAGCGGTCCTGGCGTGTAACCGCCGTTCAGCTGGTAGCCGCGCAGGAACCGGGCGACCGGCAGCCAGACGCTCGGCTGCCCGCCGCCGAACTGGTGGATGACGTCCCGCACTATCTTCCTTGACGCGTGCGGGTACATGTACGGGAACTTCAGCTGGAACTGCCAGCGCGAGATCGGGTCGTCGCCGGGATCTGTGACCCTGGTCACGGCGAACAGCTTCAGCGCGTCCCGGCCGATTGACTCGATCACACGGTCCGGCTGCTGCCTGAGTACCTGCTCGTTGAACGACTCCACCAGCGCCGAGGCCTTGGCGTGCGGCAGCCGCCGGTATACCGGCTTGAGCGGAGAGTTGAGGTCATGCAGCAGCCCGTCCGGGCCCAGACGCTGCTGGGCGGGGGTCGGGCACAGCTGCCGCTCGGCCGCGGTCAGCTTGAGCGTGGCGCAGTCGGCGGCATAGGCCATCCGGCCGTAGGTCGTGGTCACGCCCGTATGCGAGAGCGCGAAGCTGCCGTGGACCACATAGGACGTGGTGCAGTAGGCCAGGAACGGCACCGCGAACGCGACGCAGAGCACCGCTGCCCGCGAGAGCCTGTCTCGCCATCCGGGAGTGAACAGCAGCACGTAACACAGTGCGGGCAGCAGCAGGATCTCGCCGACCTGCCTGACCGGCACCGCCGCCCCGAGCAGCAGGCCCGCCGCCAGGGCGATCCGCCAGGTCACGGCCGGCTGCCACAGCAAGACGACCAGCCCGGCCACGATCAGTGCCTCGAAGAAGACATCCGGCATGATCATCTGCTCGAGCTGCAGCTGGTAAGCGTCAAGCAGGACCGGCGCGATGGCGAGCGCAGCCAGCCAGCGGGCCACCCCCCGGCGGACCAGCAGGCAGTACAGGGCCACCGCCATCCCGATGCCCAGCATGTGCTGGAACAGCGGGACCATGTCGAGGTTGCCGACGAGCAGGATCGCCCGCAGCGGGACCCGGTAGCCGACCGGGTCGTTGCCATCGGCGTGATACAGGTACCGGGTCGTGTCCTGGTAGAAAAGTGCCGGCCGGTAGGCCAGTTGCACGAGCACTCGCAGCACCACGCCGGCCGCGATGAGCATGGCTGCGAGCCAGTTCCGCCGCAGCGCCGCCAGCCGGCCGGCCAGCCTGGCCTCCTCGCCCGCGGGGCGGGGCGTGCCGCCGAGCCTGCGCCTGCTTCCGGCGCGCACTGCGTCGATCATCGCAGAGGGAGTCCTTCAACGACTGGAGCTGCATGGCAGCGCTCGTTGCGAGCCCAAGACCAGCCCAGGCTCGGCACTGGCCCGCCACAACCGCAGGCCGACGGACCCAGGCTGGTGCCAGGGTATCCCCTGTAGCTAACCGCCCGAGCAGGTAGAGCCGCCCGGCGGCGCGCCGCCCGCTCGGCCACAGTGGTATGAGACGCGCCTCGTTTGTGATTATCTGTCCGTTTCCAGGCCATGTCGGCCCGTCAGCGGAAACGGGAGCAGCCGGGCCGACCGCGCATAGGCTTGTGCCGTGCCCTCCGTTACCACGCAGTCTGAGCTAGCGCCGCCTGATAAGGCCAAGTCGCCCTCGGCCAGGGCGAAGGGGTCCGCGGTCACGCCGAAGAAGTCGCCGGACAAGGCCAAGCCAAAGCCTCAGGTCACGCCGAAGGCGAAGCCCGGGCCGAAGGCGAAGCCCGCGCCGAAGGCGCGCGCAGCGAGCGCGCGAGCCAAGGCTGCCCCGGTCGCCAAGCCGCCGACTGCCCTGGTGCGACAAGCCCGCAAGATCAACCGGGTGCTGGCCGAGCTGTATCCCGACGCGCACACCGAGTTGAACTTCACGACCGCGCTCGAGTTGCTGGTCGCCACGATCCTCAGCGCCCAGACAACCGACAAGGGCGTCAACATCGTGACGCCGATACTGTTCGCCAAGTACCCGACGGCGGCTGACTACGCTGCCGCTGACCGGTCCGAAGTTGAGAAGATCATCCAGCCGACCGGCTTCTTCCGCGCGAAGACCACCAGCCTGATTGGACTCGGGCAGGCACTCTGCGATCGATTCGGCGGCGAGGTGCCCGGCCGACTCGCTGACCTGGTCACGCTGCCGGGCGTTGGCCGCAAGACCGCGAACGTGGTCCTTGGCAACGCATTCGGCGTACCCGGCATCACCGTGGACACCCATTTCGGCCGGCTGGCTCGGCGGTTCGGGTGGACCGCGAACCACGATCCAGACAAGGTCGAGCAGGACGTCGGTGCGCTGTTCCCGAAGTCGGAGTGGACCATGCTCTCGCACCGCCTCATCTGGCACGGCCGCCGCGTTTGCCAGGCACGCAGGCCCGCGTGCGGCGCGTGCGGCGTCGGTCGTCTTTGCCCGTCGTTCGGCGAGGGTCCGACCGATCCGGCCGTTGCCTTCAAGCTGGTCAAGACGGGCCCATTCTCTTGACGGCAGATTCAGGTAACGGGGTGGTTCCCGGCTGGCTCGCGCGGCTGGCCGCCGCCGCCGAGGACATGCAGGTGCCGCCCCCGTTGCGTCCTCCTGGTCAGGGCGGTCGGCCCGCGGCCGTGCTGATTCTCTTCGGCGACACCGGCGAGACCGGGCCGGACCTGCTGCTGGTGCGCCGCAGCGCGGCGTTGCGACAGCACCCAGGACAGCCCGCGTTCCCTGGCGGTGCGATCGATGCCGCAGATGGCGGTCCGATACGGGCGGCCCTACGGGAGGCGGCCGAAGAAACGGGGATCGACCCGAGCGCCGTGCATGTGGTCGCGGTGATGCCGGAGCTCTACATCTGGCGAAGCGACTACCGCGTCACCCCGGTCATCGGCTGGTGGCACACGCCCGGTCCGGTGGCACCCGGTGACCTGGCCGAGATCGAGTCGGTGAGCCGCATTCCGGTGGCCGACCTGGCCGATCCGGCCAACCGCCTGATGATCGAGTATCCGGACGGCCGTACCGGCCCGGCGTTCCGGACGGGCGGCCTGCTGGTCTGGGGGTTCACCGCGCTGTTGCTTGACCGGGTGCTGGCGCTGGGCCGCTGGGAACGGCCGTGGGATGGTGCGCACGTGACGCAACTGCCCGCCAGTGACCTGCCTGCCGGCTGGCCGGTTACAGGTGCTTAACATGCCCGAGTCGAGATGCGCCGCCAGCGCCGGCTGGCCTATAGGTTGATGACGTGCCCGGCGACTTGCTCGACCTCATCCTGCTCGTACTTATCGCCGCGTTCGCGGTGGCGGGCTATCGACAGGGCTTCATCATCGGCATCCTCAGCCTCGCTGGTTTCATCGGCGGCGCCGCCGGCGGCGCGCTAATCGCGCCTGGCATTTCCCGCGCGATCGCTCACACGGCGAGCACGCAGGCAATAGTCGCGATCGCAGTGGTCTTCATGTCGGCGGTTCTCGGCATGCTGCTGGCCTCGGGCATCGGGGTCGCGGTGCGCTCGAAGGTGACCGGCGGGCCTGCCACCTTCCTGGACTCCGTCGGCGGCGCAATCGTCAACGTGATCTCGGTCTTGCTGGTCGCCTGGCTGCTTGGCTCGATCGTGGCCGGTGCTCGGTTCCCCTCGGTGTACCGGCAGGTCAACAACTCGGTGGTGCTGCGCACGGTGGACCGCCTGATGCCGCGGGCCGTTGTCAACCTGACGCTGTTCCCGCCGCTGCGTGGCCTGATCAGCGGGGACGGGCTCTACTCGCCGGTCTTCAGCGCACTCGGCGCCGAGAACAGCGTGGACCTGCCCGCCCCGAACCGGGATGTCCTGTACTCCAGCGCCCGTGCCTACATCGAGCGCAGCGTGGTCAAGATTCAGGGCGTCGCCCCTTCCTGCCAGCTCAGGATCGAAGGGTCGGGGTTCGTCATCTCGCCCGATCACGTGCTCACCAACGCGCACGTCGTTGCGGGCGTGACAGCTGGTCCTGAGGTATACACCGGGACCGGCCAGGAGTACAGCGCGACCGTCGTGTTCTATGACCCGCGCACGGACATCGCCGTGCTGGACGTGCCCGGCCTGCAAGCGCCCGCGCTGCAGTTCGCCGGGCCAGCACCGTACGAAGCGAACGCGATCGTGGCCGGCTACCCGCTCGATCACCCGCTCACGATGCGCCCTGCCCGGATCGGTCAGAGCATTAACGCCGAAGGTCCCGACATCTATCAGTCGGCGATCGTGACGCGGCAGATCTACCCGCTCAAGGCGCTGGTGCAACCGGGTAACTCCGGTGGCCCGCTGATGGCGCCGGACGGCAAGGTCTACGGCGTGGTGTTCGCTGCGTCGACCGCCGAGCCCGACGTCGGGTACGCCCTGACCGCAGCGCAGGTGGCCAGCGATGTCCGCGCGGGCGAGCAGGACACGACGCCCGTGTCCACGGAAGGCTGCCAGGGCTAGTCGGGGGTACTCAGGGCTCGGTTGCCGGCGCCGCCGTTGGCCGGGGCGAGCCGGAGGGCGGGCCAGGATCGGCCGCCAGCCGGAGAATCAGGTCGGTTGGCCGCAGCCCCGCCAGCCCCCCGGACTCGATCCGGTCGGCCAGCGCGTTTGCCGCACCAATGAGGCCCTCGGTGGCGATGCCGTGCGGGCAGCTACCCGCGTAAGGGCCAATCCGTCTCGCTCCGCGGCGCAGCAGGGCGGTGGCTCCGCGGGCGTTGCCGCGCAGCGCGTGCGTCAGGCCGACGGCGAGCTGGGCCAAGCCCTGCCACAGGTCGCGCTCGGCCGACGGAGCCGACTTCCAGGCCGCCTCGAGCACCTCGTGTGCGTGAAACGGCCGGGCGTCGTCGATCAGTTCCTGGGCGGTGGTCAGCGCCCAGTCCGGGCTGACGTGGAGGCCGTCAGGCATGACGGGCTGGCCAATCGCGTCCCTGGCGAGCGGCCGGCCGAGCGAGTCACGCGGCCGGGCACTCCTGGGCCGCCCGGCTGCGTCCCGGTCACGCTCAGGTCCGGCCCTCGTCGCGTCCACGGGCTAGCGTTCGGGCTCGGGATCTTCGAGCCAGGAGCGCAGCTCGAGGTCGAAGCGCTCGGGCACCTCCTCGTGCGGGAAGTGGCCGGCCCCGTCGATTAGCCGCCATCGGTACGGCGCCTCCACGTGGACGCCCGAGCCGCGCGCGGCGGCCGGCAAGACGCACGAGTCGAGCGCGCCGTGCAGGTGCAGCGTCGGAGCCTGAATAGGCGTCCGCATCATGCGGTTGTAGCGCAGCCCGTCCGGGCGGAGTCGGGAGCGCAGATACCAGCGGTGGTACTCAAGCGCGGAGTGCGCAACCGACGGTACGCACATGGCGTCCTGATAACGCCTGGCGGTCTCCGGATCGGGCCAGCCGGGGCCGGACCACGCCGACAGCATGCGGCCGACCCGCAGGGCATCGTCTCGGAGCAACTGCCGTTCCGGCAGCATCGGGAGCTGGAAACCCAGGGCGAAGCCCATGCTGCGCCCCTGGCCGAGCGGGTCGGACAACACGGCCCAGCGCAGCCGCAGCGGATGGGGCATGGACACGACGGCCAGCCGCCTGACGACCTTGGGGAAATAGGCCGCCATGGTCCAGGCGATGAGCCCGCCCCAGTCGTGGCCCACAACGACCGCGTTCGCCTCGCCCAGCGAGCGGACCAGGCCGGCCGCGTCTGACGCGGCAGTGACGAGGTCGTAACCCCGCGGCGGCTTGTCGCTGCCGCCGTAGCCGCGCAGGTCGGGCGCGACGACACGAAAGCCCGCCTGGCTGAGCGAGCTGAGTTGCTGGCGCCACGTCCACCAGAACTCGGGAAATCCGTGCAGGAGCAGGACAAGCGGTCCGTCTCCGCTCTCGGCGACGTGGAACCTCGTTCCGTTAGCGCTGACCGAACGGTGCGACCATGGCCCGCTGAGGTAGATGGCTGCGTTGCCGCGGCTGGGCACGACTAGCCCGCTCGAGCCTGGGCCCCGGCGCCGCCGCCAGATTGCGCCCCGGCCGCAGACTTGGCTTTCATGGGGCCCCTCCGGCGCAGCATTGTCAGCCCGTCGGCCAGGCTGCTGCGAGTCTTGCTCATCGCGTTCATCTTGCGCACCATCATGATGCCGACCAGCACCGCCAGCCCGGTCAGCAGGACGCAGGTGCCTGCGGCGATCAGGAACGCGGCCCACAGCCAGATGTGCAGGGCGTTGAGACCGTAAGCAAATGCGAAGCAGAGCAGGACTAGCACCAGGCACGCCACGAACCCGCCGATCGCCAGCAGGGCGCCGCCGATTCCGAGCCGCCTGACATCGGTCTTCAGCTCGATTTTGGCGAGGTCCACCTCATACCTGACGAGTTGCGAGATGTCGCGTGCGGCCACCGAAACGAGGTCGCCGATGGACTGATCGGTCCCGTCGGCTTGGATCCGCCTAACCGCGGGCTCGGCCATAAGTGCCTCCCTGTATCGCGCTTGTTGTCAAAGTCTCGCTTATACCCAATGACTGCAGGGGCCGGCCTGGGGTAATTCGCTCGTGTCTGCAGACCGCCGGACGGCCCGCGCCCTCCTCAAATCTCCGGCCAGCCGGGCCCGGCCCGCGGCTGGATGCCGACGTCACCCCTTGTGACCAGGCCAAGCACGGATACTGGGCACAAGCCATCCAAGAGTCAGCCGGTAACTTCACGCCACGGGAGAGCGCCTGCGGGTAGAGCCCTATCCCTTGATTAACCGCGACGTCCTCGCCCTAATCCCGTTGTGCCTGCTGGGTGTGGAGTGGCATGGCCGAGCGGCGGCGGTTGCAGCGACCTTCCGATCGGCTTGATCCGGACTCCGACGTGGCCGGCCTGCCCGTTCATCAGTAATGCAGAATCGGTGCAATCTCCGCAGCTTGCATAGGCGAACCACCCCAAGTTCTCCCTAAGCGCGCTTTGGCGGGACCTGGCAGCCCATCGGTCGGCTGGCTCAGGCGGCGGTGGGTAATCACGGGCGGTCCGGAGCGTGGCGGGGAGGCTTGGCCCGGCGGCGGGTCCAGAGCGTGGCGGGGAGGCTTGGCCCGGCGGCGGGCGGGTACAGCAAACGGCGCCCCTTCTGGGGCGCCGTCGCACTTACACGTCAGGTCGGGTTACCAAGCGTGCACCTTCACTGCCGTGGTAGGCATATTCCGCCCGCGCCTCATTAGTCAACAGCGCCCTTCAAGGCCAAATTCGCCTGCCACGGCACGCCTCCCGCGGCTGGTCGCGCGTGGGTACCCGGCTGCCGTGTACGGACTGTGTCCGTACTTCTTTTCTACTGGGAATCCGCCCCGTTGGAAAGACCCGAGCGTGATCGATTCGTGATCTCGATCGATGTACCTGGTCACATGCCTGGGGTTGCCGGGTCGCTTTCGAGCGGGCTGCGGGCATTGGTGCCCTCTGATCCGGCCGTGCCGCAGTGGCTGAAGGCCAGAACTGGCCAGCCGCGGCTCTGGGCTGCCTTTCGAAGAGCCCGGTCGGGATTCACCACGTACGGGTGACCCACGAGTTCCAGCAGCGGCAGGTCGGTGACGGAGTCGCTGTAGGCGAAGCAGTCGGCGAGCCGGTAGCCGCGCTGCGCCGCGAGTTCGGCGACCCCGTCCGCCTTCGCCTGTCCGTAGGCGTAGAACTCGATGCTGCCGGTGTAGCGGCCCTCGGCAACCTCCAGCCGCGTGGCGACGGCCGCGCACGCGCCCAGCATGGCGGCGATCGGCCTGACGATCTCCTGTCCCGAGGTACTGGCGATCAGTACGTCGTGGCCGTCTTCGCGGTGGCGGGCAAGCAGGCTGCGAGCCTCTGCGTACACGAGCGGCTCGATCACCTGTGCGAGGTTGTCGGTCACGATCTGTGATATCAGGTCGGCGTTCCAGCCGCGGCACAGCGCGCTGACCTGATCGCGGACGCGCTCCATCCGGTGGTGACTGGCTCCGGCCAGCCGGAACGTCACCTGGGCGCAGACGCCGCGCAGTGCCTGGGTGCGGGTGATCAGGCCACGCCGATAAAAGGACGGAACGAACGCCAGTGTGCTGGATCGGGAAATGAGCGTCTTGTCGAGGTCAAAGAAAGCCGCGGCAGTTCGGCTGCCGGTCTCGACGGATGTACCCACGGTCCGGCAGCATAGGGGATGCGCCCCGATCCCTTTGCGTGTCGGCATGACCAACTGGTAACTTGCGGCGATTAGAACTAGGCTTTCTTGGGTAACGGACCCGGCTCTGCCCCCCCGGAGCCGGACCGTATGGCGACCCCCGTTCTCCCCCCCGACGGGGGTCGCCCCATGTCCGGGCGCTTTTGCGGTGATCACCCCGGAAGTGTCGGGGCAGCTTCGCGGTGTTCAGCCGGACAGTCCTGACCGCAGGCAGCGCCGCGCGGTCAAGGCCTGGCCGCTAGTGCCCGTGAGCTGACCCATCAGCCCTCCGGCGGCCGCCCGGCGAGCAGGCTGTTCAGCAGTGCGATCGCGCCGTGCTTAGCGAGCGGCTGGTTTCCGTTGCCGCACTTGGGTGACTGAATGCAGGACGGGCAGCCGCTGGTGCACTCGCAGCTCGCGATGGCCTCTGCCGTGGCAGCGAGCCAGCGGCCTGCCGTCGCGAACCCGCGCTCGGCGAAGCCGGCCCCGCCGACGTGGCCGTCGTAGACGAAGACGGTCAGCCGGCCGGTCCGGGGATGCAGGTCCGCGGAGACGCCGCCAACATCCCACCGGTCACATGCCGCCAGCAACGGCAGCATGCCGATCGAGGCGTGCTCGGCGGCGTGGGCAGCGCCGGCCAGGTCCACCCCATCGGCAGCCAGCCTGACGCGCTGAGCGGGTGAGATCGTCCACCACACGGCCCTGGTCTCGAGGCTGCGCTCGGGCAGGTCGAGGAGGATCTCGTCATCGACCATGCCGGTCTCGAGGCTGCGCCGGGTATACGACACCACCTGCCGCGACACCTGAACGTCGCCGAAGCACAGGGTGGACTCGCCCCACGCCGACGTGACCAGCTCGGCGGCCACCTCGATCCCGGTAATCTCCCGTGCCACCGTCGTGTATCCGGGATCTGCCTGCTCCACCAGCGCGATCCGCTCGGACAGGTCCAGCCTGCGAACCACGTACATCTCGCCCTGATGGGGGTACACGGCGCCGTCATGCGCGAGGAAGTGCGCGGACGGCTCGT
>JASIBJ010000609.1 GCA_030045215.1 Streptosporangiaceae bacterium
TTCCGCCGGTGGGCCGGTCCAGGCCGAGTATCAGGCGCATCGTGGTGGACTTCCCGGCGCCGTTGGGCCCCAGGAAGCCCGTGACGCGGCCCGGCTGGACCGTGAACGACAGGTGGTCGACCGCCACCTTGTCGCCGAATCGCTTGGTCAGGTCACGGACTTCGATCATCAACGGTCCTCATCCGGCGAAGATTGGCAGTTGATCGCGGCGGGTCAGAGTCAAGCTATCAAAGGCCGATGAGCGAGAGCCGACCCGTTCCGGGGTTAAAAGCCGCAATCCAGGCGCGATATCGATCATGAATGCGGCGGACCGGTACACAACCGCTCGGACTTGTCCCGTACGCTGCTACGCAGTATGGCCGACAACCCGCAGCTGAGGCCGCCAGGCGGCTCGGCTGGCTATTCAGCAGTGACCGTGCAGCCTGGGCCTGAGCGGCCGGGCCGCGGGCTGCTGGCGGCCGTGCTGCTGATCGTCGCCGGGGCCCTGCTCGGACTGATTGGCGGCCTGATCTGGGGCGCAATCGCGCCGAGGGTGGTGTACCAGGTCTACACGCTGAAGCCGCCAACGGCGTACGCGGTGAACCCGGAGACCAACGCCTTCATCGCAGCGGACGGGATCTACGCGTTTATCGCGCTCGGCGGGGGTGCCGTGCTCGGCCTGGTCGGCTACCTGTTCGGGGTGCGCCGGTTTGGCGTGCTGCCGATGATCGGCACGGTAGCCGGTGCCCTGGCGGCGGCGTTTGCCGCGGCCTGGATCGGGAACGTGCAGACCGGCGCGAAGTCGTTCAACAACACCCTGTCGACGAGCAAGGTCGGATCGTTCGTGCGGGCGCCCATTCAACTCGGCTCGCACGGCGCGCTGGCCTTCTGGCCGGTGGCGGCGGCCCTGGTGGCGGGCGGGCTCGAATTCATCGGCTTCATGCGGGCCTGGCAGCTCGGACAGGTACCGGCCGGGAGCTATCTCTCGTCCCTTGGCCGGCACCGGCTCACGCCCTGGCCGGCGGACTCGCCCGACACGCCACGTCGGGCTGATCCGGCCGGCCCTGGTAATGCCGCAGGGCCGGGCCGCGCCGACGGCTGACTCAGCTGGAGCAGGCCGCCATGGCCGCGCCGACGATGCCAGCGTCGTTTTGCAAGGCGGCCGGGACCACCCGCGCATGCAGACCGCTCAGCTTCGGCAGGAACTTGCCCGACTTTCTGCTGACCCCGCCGCCGATGATGATCAGGTCGGGCGACAGCAGCGTCTCCATGTGCAGCAAGTACTCATCAACGCGCTCCGCCCACACGCCCCAGTGCAGATCCTCGGCCTCCCTGGCATGCTCCGACGCGCGCTTCTCGGCGTCCTTGCCGCGAATCTCGACGTGGCCGAACTCGGTATTCGGCACCAGGATGCCGTCAATGAACAGCGCGCTGCCGATGCCGGTGCCCAGCGTGAGCATGAGGACAGTGCCGAGCTCGCCCTTTCCCGCGCCGAACTTCATCTCGGCTACCCCGGCGGCGTCGGCGTCGTTGAGCAGCGTTACGTCCAAGCCGGTGGCCTGGCCGAAGGCTTCGACGCCATTGGTCCCGATCCAGCTCGAGTCAAGGTTGGCGGCGGTCCTGATCGTGCCGCCGATGACAACTCCGGGAAAGGTGATACCGGCCTTGCCGGACCAGGAGGACGACGTGACCAGGTCCGCGACAATCGGAATCATGGCATCTGGGGTAGCTGGATAGGGTGTGTCCAGCTTCTGCCTCTGCGTGATCAGTTGGCCGGTATCGGTGTCTACCGGTGCTGCCTTGATGCCGCTACCGCCGATGTCGATGCCAAGCACATGAGCCACGCGTGCCTCCAGCAAGTGAGCGGCACCGGCCGGTGCCAACACGGACCTCAACACCAAAGCGTAGGCCATGTCCCGAATGTGCCAGGTTCGCCGCAGAGCTCAGCGCCGCTGCTGGTCACGTCGCGGGCAAGAGCACACCTGGGTTGAGCAGCCCCAGCGGATCGAAGGCCGCCTTAACCGATCGCATGACGTCGATCTCGGCCTGGCTCCTGGAGAGGCCGAGCCATTGGGCTTTAGCCCGCCCCACTCCGTGCTCGGAGCTGATCGAGCCACCCAGGCTCGCGACCAGCGACAAGACCGCGGCGGTGACCTCATCGGAGTCCTTGCCTGCATGCAGGACGTTGACGTGCAGGTTCGCCTCGGCCAGGTGACCGAAGATCACCAGAAGAGCCGTCGGCGCCGCGCCGGCGACCACGTCCGGTAGCCGGTCCACCAGCTCGGCCAGCCGGGCCATCGGCACCGACACGTCCAGCTTCACCGGAACGCCGAGCGAGTTGATGGTCTCGGTGTGCCCTTCCCGCAAGGCCCACAGCTGGGCCCGGTCACTTGCCGACGCGGCCACCGTCGCGTCGAGCACCTGCGGGCTGGCGTTCAGCGCGGCGAGCAGATCGTCCAGCGGGTCACCGCTCCGGCTGGAGGCCTCGGCGAGGACATATGCCCCGCCGGCCCCCTCGAGCGGCGGTCGCACGCCGAGGCGGCGGGCAACGAGTGCGATTCCCTGGGCGAAGCACAGCTCGGCCGCGCTCAGGCTCGGCAGCTGTCTCTGCAGCCCGGCGAGCAAGTCGACGGCTTCAGCGGCTCCGGCAACTGCGATGAAGGCAACTGCGCGCTGGCGTTCGGCCGCGACCAGCCGCAGCCTGAGCCGGGTCAGGACGGCCAGCGTACCTTCAGAGCCTGCCAGCAGATGCCCGATGTCGTATCCGGTGCTGTCCTTAGCCAGGCCGTCCAGCCGCGACACTATCCGCCCGTCGACGAGCGCCGCTTCGGCTCCGGCGACCTGCTCGCGCATGCTGCCATACCTGAGGACACGGATGCCTCCGGCGTTGGTGGCGACCATGCCCCCCACGGTGGCCGAGTCGCGCGCTGCAAGGTCGACTCCGAAATCCAGGCCCGCTGCGCGCGCGTGCGCGGTCAGGGCCGCCAGCCTCACCCCGGCGCCGGCGGTGACCTGCCTGGCGGCCACGCAGACATCGCCCATTTCCGCCAGGCGGGTGGTAACCAGCACGACCGGCGGATGGCCGGTTTGCTCCTCAGCCGGGACGCTGCCGCCCACCAGGCCCGTGTTGCCGCCTTGCACGACCACCGGGACTCGCGCGCCGGAGCATTCCTGCAGGACGACCGCTACTTCGGCCGTCGTCCCTGGTCGCACCACAACCCGCGAGTCGCCGGTGAACCGGCCCGTCCAGTCGGTCTCGTACGAGGCGCGCAGGTCACGATCGAGGAGGACATGCTCAGCGCCGACGGCCGAGCGGAGCGCGGCCTCGAGCGTCAAGACAGGACCCGGAGCCGCACGGTCTGGCTCATCGCTTGCAGCTGCCCGACGACCTCGGCCGGGTAGTCGATGCCGATGTCGGTCAGCGCGTAGCCGAGGTCGCCGCGGGTGCCAAGCAGCTGGGCCTCGACATTGACGCCGTGCTCCGCGAGCACCGAGTTGATTTCCGCCATGACGCCGGGCACGTTGCCGTGGATGTGCGCCAGGCGATGAGAGCCCGCGGCGGGCGGCAGCGCCAGCTGGGGCAGGTTCACCGACAATGAGCTCGCGCCGTCGGCGACAAAGTCGGCGAGCTTGGCGCCGACGAAAGCGCCGATGTCGGCCTGTGCCTCCTCCGTCGAGCCGCCGATGTGCGGTGTGAGGATCACGTTCGGCAGCTCGCGCAGCACGGACACGAACGGCTCGCCCGCCGACCTGGGCTCCTGGAGGAAGACGTCGACCGCCGCGCCGGCCAGGTGCCCGGACTGCAGGTAACGGCGCAGCGCATCATGATCGATCACGAAGCCCCGGCAGAGGTTCAGGAACAGGGCGCCCGGCCGCATCTGGCTGAACTCCTTCTCACCGAACAGCGAGCTGTTGGCGGGACGGCCGTCCACGTGCAGGCTCACGACATCGGACACCCCGAGCAGCTCGTCGAGGCTGACGCAGCGCCGTGCGTTCCCGAGGGCAAGCTTGTCGGCGGTGTCATAGAACACGACTCGCATGCCCAGTGCCTCCGCGACGACCGAAAGCTGCGCGCCGATGTTGCCGTACCCGACGATTCCGAGCGTACGGCCGCGGACCTCGTGAGCACCGGCCGCCGACTTATCCCACATGCCCGCGTGCATGGCCTTGTCCTTCTCCGTGAGGCGGCGGGTCAGCGCGATGATCTCGGCCAGCGTCAGTTCGACCACACTGCGCGTATTCGAGTAGGGCGCGTTGAAGACGGCGACACCGAGCGCCGAGGCTGCCGCCAGGTCAATCTGGTCGGTACCGATGCAGAACGCCCCGACCGCCAGCAGATCGGAAGCCCCGGCCAGCACCTCCGCGCTGACCTGGGTCTTGGACCGGATGCCAAGCAGCGCGACGCCGGGCAGCGCGGCGGCGAGCTCGGCCTCGCCGAGAGCGGACCGTTGCTGGGTGACCTCAAGCCCGGCATCCTCGAGCAGCCGGACAGCCTCCGGATGGACGTTCTCCAGCAGCAGGGCCTTCACCGCACCAGGCTAACGGACACCGCGTTTGCCCAGGCCACGCGGTGCCGGCGTCCCCGGCGGGCGGCCTTAGCAGTCCTGGCTGCGCATGTGCCAGCCGGCGTACGCCCCCGCGTCGGCGTCCGGCAGCAACGGCGCACTCTCATCCCACGGCACGGTGCGCCGCCCGAATCCGCGGGTACACCTAGACGACGCAGCTCATGCGGCCAGGACTGAGCACACGGGGGATGGTCATGCGTCTGTGGCGGATAGGTAACGCGATGCTCATGCTGCTGGTGCTGCCTCTGGTTATCTA
>JASIBJ010000610.1 GCA_030045215.1 Streptosporangiaceae bacterium
AGGACATGCTCGGGTACTGGGGTGACGGCGTGCTGAATGTGCTGTACGGGACCGACAACTATGTCGGCGGGGCCGAGCTCATGGGCCTGTCGGTCAGCCGTCAGCAAGCGCAAGAGCGGCGTGCGCTCGGCAAGGCGGACAAGGTCATCTGCGTGACGCCGCCGCTGGCCAGCCGCTGGGTCGACCTCGGCGCGAGCCCTCAGGTCGTGCTCCCGGGTTGCGTGCTCACCGACCTGAGTGATGTGCGACCCGCCGCGGAGATACCCGACCTCCCGCGTCCGGTGGTCGGGCTGATCGGGCAGCTTTCTGACCGGCTGGATCTCGATGCGATGGTGGCGGTCGCGGATGCCGGCTTTGCCATGCTGATCGTCGGCCCGCTGAACCGGGGATGGTCGGACCCGCGTTTCAAGGCGCTGATCGACCGCGAGCACGTGCACTACGTCGGCCCGGTGCCGCCGGCCCAGGTGCCGCCCTATCTTGCCGCGATCGACATCGGCATCACGCCGTATCGCGACACGCCGTTCAACCGGACGGCCTATCCGCTCAAGACCATGGAGTACCTGGGTGCGGGTGTCCCGGCGGTGACGTCGGCAATGGCGACGGCGAAATGGCTCCGCGATGACCTGGCCAGGACAGCCGGGGACGCGGTTGCTGACCAGCTGCTGGCGCTGGCGCCCGATGGTGCCGGATTCGCGGCCGTGGTCAGCCGGGTCGCCAACGCCGTGGCCGAGGCGGCAGTGCCGAGCGGCCACAACGGCCAGCCTGACCTGTCCCGTCAGGCCATCGAGTTCGCCCGCAGGCACACGTGGGCGCCGCGGGCGGACGAGTTCGCCGCCGCGATCGGCCTGGGATAGCGATGGCGGCTCCTCCGGCGCAGCCAAAGGGAGGCTCCTCGCTGAGCAATCTCGGCGTACCAGCGCCCAGGCTGGAGGAACCGGGCCGCGGCGGCGCGGTCCGCGCACCCGAGCTTTCCGTGGCCGAGCACACGGTCGCGGTGCTGATCGTCACGTACAACAGTGCCGGACTGCTGGCCGACCTGCTCCCGTCGCTCGCCGACGGCCTGGCCGGCGTCTCCTGGCATCTGACAATCGCCGACAACGCCTCAACCGACGGCACCGTCCCGATCCTGAGGGAGCTAACCCCACGGGCAATCATCGTCGAGATGGGCCGCAACGCCGGCTATGCGGCCGGCATCAATGCCGCCGCCGCTGCGGCCGGCCCGCGCACCGCCCTGCTTGTCCTCAACCCCGACGTCCGGCTCAGGCTCGGCTGCGTGGCCGAGCTTCTGAGCCACCTCACGCCCGGCACCGGACTGGTCGTGCCGCAGCTGTTCGACGGGCAATCGCGGCTGGTCGTGTCGATGCGGCGGGAACCAACGATCCTCCGGGCCTGGGGTGATGCGCTGCTCGGCGCGCGCCGGGCCGGCCGGATTCCGCTCCTCGGCGAGGTCGTGACCTCACTCGCGAGCTATGAGCGGCCCGCCGTCACCGACTGGGCCGAGGGCTCGACGCTCCTCATCGGCGCCGAGTGCTGGAACCGATGCGCCCCCTGGGACGAAGGCTTCTTCCTGTACTCCGAGGAAACCGACTTTGCACTGCGGGCTCGCGACGCCGGTTACGTGACGAGGTACGTACCAACGGCCAGAGCCACTCATCTTGAGGGCGGCTCCGGCCAGTCGCCGCCGTTGTGGACTTTGCTGACGCTCAACCGGGTCCGGCTGTTCCGGCTGCGCCACGGCCGGATGAGCACGGCCGCGTACTGGGCGGCCCTGGTCTGCCGCGAGGCCAGCCGCGCGCTGCTCGGCAAGCCGACCAGCAAGTCAGCGCTGAAGGCGCTCGTGAGCCCGCGAAGGCTACGCGAGCCGCGCGGCCCGGAGAGCGTGAGGAGCTGAGGCTAGCGCAGCCGCTGCCGGATCTTCGCGGCTCCGCGCCAGACCCGCTTCGTCATACCCGGCCTGACCAGGATCCGCTCGCGCAGCGTCTCGGCGGTGTCGTAGCTGCGGACGCTGAACCGGGGCTGCAGCCAGGCGCCCGCGCTGGCCATCCGGCGGTCGCTGGTGAACACACGGCGGTACCCGAGCTCGCGGAGCTGCGAGAGCACCCGCCGGTCGTAGCGGCCGAGCGGACAGGCTGCCTCGGTGACGGCCGCGCCGGCCGCCTCGGCCAGCTGCTGCCTGGCCGTCACCAGCTCAACCTGGCGCGTGACCGGATCCATGCCTCGCCAGCTGCGGTGCGCCATTCCGTGAGTGCCGATCGTCATGCCGTGACTGGCGATCGCGCCGACGTCCTCGGCGCTCAGGCTGCCGACAGCGCCGAGCCGGCCGGCCAGCGGGAAGAACGTGGCGGTCAGCCCGCGCTGGCAGATCTCCGGCAGACCGATCCGGACGTCGGAGTCGTTACCGTCATCGAAACTGATCCGCACTGACGGCCAGCCGGCGATCTCGTCCAGGATGCTGCGGTACTGGTCCGTGTCGACCCAGTACGAGGCCTCGCCCGGCTCCAGCTCACGGTTGGGTGTGCCGATCCCGTGAAAGCAGATATTGACCACCTGGCTGTCGGTCACGAGCGGCCTCCCGTCTCGACGGACACGTCTTCGCCGCGGGAGGACTCGTCGCGGCCCCAGGCCGCCGCGGTCCGGGACGGCAGGCTGGCCAGCAGCGCGGCGGTCAAGGTGATCGCCGCGTAGCAGGCCGCCGCCGGGTA
>JASIBJ010000611.1 GCA_030045215.1 Streptosporangiaceae bacterium
AGGCGACCACCCGCGCCCACTCGCCGTGGTGCGCCTGGGTGATCGCCTCCCGTACGTCGGACCTGTTCACAGGAACGGCCGCACCTCGATCTTCCGGTTGCAGGCCTTTGACCCCTCGGCGGCGAGCTTGAGCGCCGCGTCGAGGTCGGCGGCCTCCATGACCCAGAAGCCGGCGAGGTACTCCTTCGACTCCAGGAAGGGCCCGTCGGTGAACAAGGCCTCCTCGCCTCGGTTGTCGATGACCGTGGCCGAGTTGGGTGTCGCGAGGCCGCCGGCGACGACCCAGTGGCCTTCGGCCTCGAGCCGGTCGTTGAACGCGTCGACGGCAGCCATCTCATCCGGGGTGGCGAGGCCGGCCGTGTCGTCGATTACGGAAACCAGGTACTGCATCTCGGATCATCTCCTGTGGTTGGGCACCCCCCGCGGGCGGCCGCGTACCCCTGCTACGAACGCCTCTGCCCCGATCCGACACCGCCTCCCGGAATTTTTTCAAGGTGGCTGGCCCGCTGGCATGTCATAGGACATGGGCAACCATCCTTCATCCCCGTTGTCCGCGCAACCAGCCAGACCGGAGGCCGGCGGCTCGCTGCGTGTCTCACGTACGTGGCACGGCGACGGTTTGGCCACGGGTCAGCGGTACGGCTCGGTGATGGCGCAGCCGTACGGCCATCGGTCGCCGTGATCGGTCAGGAGACTGCATCTGTGCCGCACCAGTTCGGTGGCAACGTCGCCGGGGAGGTCGTCGCGGCCGGGATGCTTGTACGAGTCGACGTTGTAATGCAGTCGGCCTTGGGCGTAATAGTCGCGGCGGAAGTCCGTTCCCCACTGCGAGTTGGATCCCCAGCCGTGTGATAGATCGGTGGGCTGACGGTTGCGCCGCCACCATGCCCAGTACATCCTCGATCGTGAGGCGACAACGGGGTCCATGACGCGGGCGCCCGCGCGGACGACGACGCCGGCCCGCACGAGCAGCAGCGATCCTGCCAGGTAGCCTGGCCAGACTTCACTGACCAGTTCAGGCTCGCTGTCTGGATCTTCTGCCGCCTCTACTGCCACGATCTCGTGAAAGAAAGGGCAGAAGCGATCCTCTGTGATCGGTGCTGCCCCTATGGCCTCGGCCAGGGCGGGCAGCGCGGCATGGTCCGGGAGCCGTCCGAGCCACCAGGGCTTATGCGACACCCAGTTCAGGAGGGCCGGGTCGTCGTTGACCGGCTGGTAGGGCGCGATGAGTACGTCGAGTACCCGTCCCATGGCGTACAGGCCCTCAAGCGGACTGTAATTCCTTGACTCTCGAATGCGCGCGGTCCGGCATTCTGGCTGGCCGATGTCGTGCAGCTCTCGGATCACAGCACCGCTGACACTTGCCCACGGCCAGATCACCTGGTCGGCCCAGCGGTCACCCTCGTAGCGGAGCAAGTCGGCGAACAGGTTCCGCCACGCGACCTGCTCGGTGTCTGGTCCTAGGTACATCGTCTGCTCACCAGGCTGGGCGTCTGCGTGCAGCCGAGCATACTGATCGGCCGAATCGGCAGAAACCGCTTAATTGCGCATCGGTTTCGCCAGGGCCGCTGAGACCGGAGCAGACCACACGATCGCGCGCGACGGTGCTGTCTGCCCGATGGCCTACCGCGTGTTGCTCTACCGCGGTTGCTGTTATACCGAAGGCGGTGGCGCGAGCGTGCGAAGCTGAGCAAGGCCGGTGGCGGTTCGGGCCCGCCTCGGCGAGATGGCCGCCGTTGCCCGATGGGGTGCGCTGTGGTCGGTCATTATGAGAGCTTCTTCATCACAAGCGCGGGCGCGTCCGCGGCCATCTTGGGGTTGCTGGTCGTGGCCGTATCGGTCGTCAACGCGGATGACGCGAATGCCACAACTCGGGAGCTGCGAACAGTCTTGGCCGGGAGCGCGTTTGTTGCCCTGGCAAACATCTTCATCGTCTCGATCGTGGCCTTGACCGGGGGGTCAGTCGTGTTCGGGCTATCAAGTCTCGCCATGGCAACCGTCGGCCTGCTGGCGACCAGACGGCTGATACCGAGGGCAAAGCGGGCTGGGAATTTCTCCAGCGGCTCCCGAACCAGAACGCTGAATATTGCCTTCGCCTCGTTTTCAGTTGTGTGCTACCCGGTGCAGCTCGGCATCGCCCTGGCGCTCCTCGCGAACACCCACAGTGCCGCGCTGCAACATGCTTTGGTCCTCGTCATTGTGGCTTTGTATTGCAGCGCCCTTGGTCGGGCATGGGTGGTCACCGGGATAACCCGGCGGGTCTAAGGAGCCGCCCCGACACTGGCATCGGCGATGGTCCTAGCCCACCCGCCGGTGCCGGGCCTGCCAAAGTTCGTTCGTGGCTAGCAGGTCGCGGGCTCGCTCAGCCCGCTGGTGCTGCACCGGTGACCCTGGGGGGCCGTCGCTGACGGATTGGTCAGATGCCAGAAGATTCGGGGAGGACGTTATGGCCGCTAATTTGAGCATTCGTGCTTCTGCGGACCGTGACAGGGTCGCGACTGTTCTGCGCGAGAACCTGGCCGCTGGCCGACTGAGTACAAGCGAATTTGATAAGCCGTTGGAAGGAGCTTTCGCGGCGAAGACGATGGGCGAGCTTGAGGGTCTGATGACAGACCTGCCGGGCACCGAGGCCGGAGTTGCAGGCACCTCGCTTGATCGCGGCGAGGGTATCGCGCCGCCCGCGCGGGGCAGGTTCTATCCGGCGCGGCGGACGGTCTGGAGACCGTTGCTCGTCGTCGTCCTCGTTCTGGTGATCTGGCTATTCTGCGGGGCGCACGCCGGCTTGTCGCTGTTGTGGTGTTTGCGGCGCTGACCCTCGTGCTGGTCACTCGGCGCCTCATGGGCGGGCGTCACGGCAGTGAGCGCAGATCAGGCAAGCCGCGGCGCTCGCGTACGCATCGCGGCGGCCGCGGACCTGGACC
>JASIBJ010000612.1 GCA_030045215.1 Streptosporangiaceae bacterium
ATGGGCCAGGCGCCACTGATCGCCGGCATCGGCAGGCGGGTCCACTGGCATGGAAGCGTCGTCGGCCCCAGAAAGCCATGTCATCGGTGTCCAGGGCAGCAAGGCCACGCCTCCTCAGCTCTGCGGCCAGGCTCGACTTGCCAGACCCAGGATTGCCGGTGATCAGGTAGGCGGGCACCCTCCCATGCTGCCGCCTCTCGTGGCGGGCGCGCAGACGCCTGTGTCCGCCCGCTGCTCCGCGGCGTGGCCGCCGTGGAGGGCCGGCCCGGCACCGTCCGCGCCGGGCTGGCGCGCGTCGCCGTCCAGGCTGACCGAGAAGCGTTCGAGCAGCACGAGCAGCTCAGCGAGGAAGTCGTCGCGGCGGCGCTCGAGCTCCGCGACCGAGCGGCCGGCCGCTTCCCGCTCGCAGCCCAGCACCATGCGCTCGCGTAGCTGCGCGGTGAGCGGCGGCGCGGCCAGCCGCGTCCACGGCTCCAGCAGTGCGGCGCCGAAATGGTCGAGCATGTGCGCCATCCCGGCCGCGCCGCCCGCCAGGTGGAAGGTCAGGCACGGGCCCATCTGCGCCCAGCGAAGGCCCGGGCCGAAGGCGATCGACTCGTCTATCTCCTCGACGCTCGCCTCGCCCGCAGCCACCATGTGCAGCGCCTCGCGCCACATCGCCTCCTGCAGCCGGTTGGCGACGAAGCCGGGCAGCTCGCGGGTCAGCCGCAGCGGGCGCTTGCCGACCGCGGCGTAGAACGAGGCCAGCCAGTCAACGGCGGCCGGGTCCGTCCGCTCGCCGCCGACGACCTCGACCAGCGGGATGAGATAGGGCGGGTTGAACGGATGGCCGACCACGCACCGCTCTGGCCGCGCGCAGTCGGCCTGCAGCAGCGTCATCCCGAAGCCGGAGGTGCTGGAGGCGATCACGACTTCCGGCGGCGCCGCGCCGTCGATCTCCGCGAGCACCCGGCGCTTGATCGCGCTGTCCTCGGGGGCGTTCTCCTGGATCATGTCGGCGCGCGATACCGCGGCGGCCAGGTCGTCGTGCAGCAGCAGCCGATCCGGGCTGGCGCCGTCGCGCAGCCCGATCCGCTGAAGCAGCGGCCAGATCTCCGCGCGCATCTGCAGCAGGTCGGTCCGCGCGGTCGGCGAGGGGTCATACACGTCGACGTCGAGGCCCATCCGCAGGAAGTGCAGGGCCCAGCCGCCGCCGATAACGCCTGCGCCGACGATGCCCACCCGGCGCACCTGGTCAGGCCGCACTGTGGTCACGGCTATCCCTCCTCAAATGCCGGTATCGGCCAGCCAGTCGCCGACCAGGTCCAGCAGCTGCGCGCGATGCCAGCTGAAGGCGTGGTTTGCGCCCGCTATCTCGGCGTGGCGGCGCGGCTCGCCGGCTCGGTCGAACAGCAGCCGCCCCTGCGCCGCCGGAACCCACTCGTCGTCGCTGCCGTGCACGACGAGCACCGGGCGCGGCGCGATGGTCGAGACCACCTCCAGCGGTCCTGGCCGCGCGTCGACTTGTTGTGCCTGGCACACGAACTGCTCGGGAGTCGTGCGCAGGAAACGGGTGAACTCGTGCTCGATCTGGTCGGCAGGCAGCGCCTTCAGGCCACTGAGCCCGGTGGCGCTGGCGCAGGCAATCACGGCTTTCAGCCGGCTGTCGGCAGCGGCGGCCAGGACGGCTGCCCAGCCGCCGAGGCTGTGCCCGAAGACGGCCAGCCGCGCCGGGTCCACGCCCGGATACGCCGCCTCGTGCAGATGCTCGACGGCGGCGCGCACATCCTGAACTAGTGTGCGCAGGTCGTAGTCCCCTTCGCTGCCCCAGCTGCCGCGATAGTGGAACACCAGCGCGTTCCAGCCGCGTTCCCGCAAGGAAGACGCGAGGTCGAGATTCTGCTCCAGCCCAGGGCAGCCGTGCAGCAGCAGCGCCGTTGGCTTGGCCGCGGCGCTGCGCGCGAGATACAAGATCCCGGCGAGCCGATGGCCGTCGCTGCCAAAGGTGACGCCGGTGATGCCCTCGTGCTCGGCCGACATCATCGCCCGGCCCGGCCGGTCAGTACCCGACGCTGGCCAGGCCCTTGAGCCCGAGCAGCTCGCGGGCCTCCGACGGAGTCGCGATTTCCAGCGACAGCGCCTCCAGAATCGCGCGTATCTTCGTGACCTGGTCGGCGTTGGACTCCGCGAGCTGGCCCTTGCCAAGGTAGAGGCTGTCCTCCAGGCCCACCCGGACGTGCGACCCCATGATGGCCGCCGCCGTGACGATGCCCATCTGGTAGCGGCCGGCGCCCAGCGTTGACCACTGGTAGGAGTCGCCGAGCAGGCGGTCCGCGGTGCGCTTCATGTGCACGATGTGGTCGACGTCCGGGCCGATGCCGCCCATCGTGCCGAAGATCGTCTGGACGAAGACCGGCGGCTGAACCATGCCCTTATCCAGGTAGTAGGCCAGCGTGTAGAGGTGCGAGACGTCGTACGCCTCGGCCTCGAACCGGGTGCCGGTCTGCGGCCCGACGACCTTGAGCATGTGCTCGATGTCGGAGTAGGTGCTGACGAACGGCTCCGCCCTGGTGCTCTCCAGGTAGGGCTCCTCCCACTCATACCGGAACGAGTCCTTGTACCGGTCGATCATGGGGAAGCTGCCGTAGTTCATCGTGCCCAAGTTGAGCGTGCACAGTTCGGGCTTGAGCTCGAGCACGCCTTCGAGCCGTTCCTGCACCGTCATGCCGGTGCCGCCGCCGGTCGAGATGCTGATCACGACGTCGCACTGATCGCTGATCCCCCTGGCGTACTTCGCGAAGATCGCCGGGTCGGCGGTCGGCCTGCCGTCGCTGGGGTCGCGCGCGTGCAGGTGCAGCACCGCGGCGCCAGCCTTGGCCGCCGCCACGCCCTGCTCTACAACCTGCTCGACCGTGTACGGCAGGTGCGGAGACATCGATGGCGTGTGCCCGGAGCCGGTGATAGCGCAGGTAATGATGACCTTCTGAGAAGCCGCCATGGCCGTCCTCCTGGCGCCGGCATCGTTCACTATGTGAACGATGCGTTCTCATCGCGGATGCTAACAGCCGTTTTTGGCGGGGGTCAAGGCAGCGGCGGGCGCAGCGGGCAGCGCGGTCAGTCCAGAAGGGCGCG
>JASIBJ010000613.1 GCA_030045215.1 Streptosporangiaceae bacterium
GCCAGGCGTTCACGGACTGGCCGCTGGCGGCCGCGGCCGCCTCGACCCGTGCCTTCATGCTTTCTGGCATCCGCAGGGTGAGCCTCGTCTGACCGGCGTCATCTGCGCCGCTCTCGGGGGCCTCAGCCGAGGTCTCCTCCTCGGCATCGGCGCTGACGGTGACGACGAACTCGGGCTCCATTCCGGTCAGCCGGACGTCGACAATAGCGCCGTCGAGGCGCGAGGTGATCTCGCCGGCGGCGGCCGACAGCACGTCCAGGAGCGCGAGCCGGACGGAGGAGTCGAGCGACTCGGCCAGCATCTCCGCTGCACTCCTGATGTCCTCGCCGGCGAACCGGGTGATGCCGACGAGCTCCTGACGGAGCGATTCTGCGTACTCGCTGAGATCCATGACATCATCATGACGTCAAGGATGACGTCTGTCAAGTCAATCGCGACGTCATCTCGCGGCAACCGTGACGCCACATCGCCATCTTTGCGACGTCGCCTCAGGCCTCGGCGCTGAGCAACGACCGGGCCGGCCTGGCTTCGATTGAGGCGTCGAGAACCTCGGCGACATGGGCCATCGGCAGCGGCGGCGTCCCGTCGGCCGCGAGCGCGCGGTTGATCTGGAGGGCACAGCCGGGATTGGCGGTCACCAGCAGGTCGGCCTGAGCGGCCCGGACGGCGCGGGCCTTGCGCGCGCCCAGCTCGCCTGCCGCCTCGGGCTGGACGAGGTTATAGATGCCGGCCGACCCGCAGCAGGTCGCCCCGTCCGCGATGTCGGCCAGCGTGACGCCAGGTATTGCGCGCAGCAAGCTGCGCGGCTGAGCGGTGATCCGCTGCGCGTGCGCGAGATGGCAGGCGTCGTGGTAGGCGACTTTCAGCTTTAGTTCGGAACGAGGGGCAACCGGGCCTAGCTCGACCAGGAACTCGGTCAGGTCCCGCACCCGAGCGCTCAGGGCGGCCGCCCGGTCCGCCCAGTCACGGTCGCCGGCGAGCAGGTCCGCATACTCCTTCATCGCCGAGCCGCAGCCTGCCGCGTTGACGATGACCGCGTCCACGCCCGCCAGCTCGAAGGTCGCGATGGCCCGGCGGGCAAAGGCCGCCGCCTCGGCCCGACGGCCGCTGTGCAGCGACAGTGCGCCGCAGCAGCCCTGGCCCTGCGGGATCACCACGTCGCAGCCCTCGGCCGCCAGCACTCGGGCGGTCGCATGGTTGACCTGGGGGAAGAAGACCTGCTGGACACAACCGGTCAGCATCCCGATGACCGCGCGCCGCTGGCCGCGTGCGGGCACCCGGTCGGGCAGCGCGGCCTGCCCGGCCGCCGATTGTCTCGGCGCGACCGCGAGCGCGGCGACGGCCTCCGGGGCCAGCCGGCCAAGCAGCGAGCTGCGCAGGGCCAGCCGGTCAAGGCCGGTTCGCCTGGCCGCCCACAGCGGGCCGAGCAGCAGCCGGAGCCGACGCGGATAAGGGAACGTCGCGAAGATGGCCGAGCGCACCGCCTGATCGCGGCGCGACCGCGGGGGAAGCACGGTCGGCACGTCGCCAGGTTCGGCCTCACCCCACGTGCGCGCGGCCTCGATCAGCAGGTCGTAGCGCACCCCCGACGGGCAGGCCGGGACGCACGCCATGCAGCCGAGGCAGCGGTCCAGGTGCGTGGCGGTGGCCTGGTTGCCCTGCCCGGTCTCAAGCACCTGGCTGATGAGGTGGATTCGCCCCCTCGGCGAGTCCATCTCCTCGCCCCACAGCTGGTAGGTGGGGCACGCCGGCAGGCAGAAGCCGCAGTGCACGCAGTCGGCGGCCAGTTCCCGCAGCCTGCCGTCCGGATCGATCGCGACGCGCGCATCGTCGGGCTCGGCGTCCCGCTGAGCGGCGTCGGCCTGCGGCTGCGTCTCTGACATCAGATGCCTCCCGCGAACCGGCCGGGCGCCATCCGGTGGTCCGGATCGAACTGGTCCTTCACCGCGCGCATGAGATCGAGGGACGGCACCGGCCCCCACATGTCGACGGCTTCCCGCACGGCCGGGGGAGCGTCCAGCACGACCGCGCTGGCCACGCTCGGCGGCATCCCCGGATCAGCGTTCGCCAGCCCGCTAAGACCGGCCCGGAGCGCGCCGACAAATCCGGCCACCGCTGGCGGGGACGAGTCCCGCTCCAGCCAGACGTCCAGCACCACCGCCGCCGAGCCATGGACTGCCGGATCGAGGCCGTGCGCGCTGGCCGCGGTCCTGATGGCATCGAGCGCTCCAGCGAGTTGGCCGGGCCAGGAGGTAACTCGGACCCGGGTGATGGCAGGGCCTTCGAGTCGCGGCCGGCCCGAGCGAAACGGGCCCGCCGCGACCTCGACGTCCCCGCCTTGCAGCAGGTCACGCATCCGGTCAGACCTCTCCAGGACGCTAGGCTCGTCCCCTTCAAGCAGACAGGCCACGGTGACAGCGGTCTGATCGGAGGGCCAGTCGAGTTCGACGGCGGAGGGCACCAACGGGGAGCTGCCCATGGCGAGCGCGGTTGCCTGCGCGGCCGTGGCGTCTGCGCACTGCACAGTGACGGTTGCCGAGGCGGCCGGGGCGGGGTGCAGGCGGAACGTCGCCTGGGTGATCAGGCCGAGGGTGCCGTACGACCCCGCGAAGAGCTTGCCGAGGTCATAGCCAGCGACGTTCTTGACAACCTTGCCGCCGGCCTTGGCGACGGTGCCGTCCGCGAGGACCACGGTGATGCCGATCAGCAGGTCACGCGGGGCCCCGAAGCGGTACCGGAGCGGGCCGGCGACACCAGTGGCCAGGATGCCGCCGATCGTGCCGCCACCGGGCGGGTCGAGCGCGAGGCGCTGGCCCTCGGCCGCGAGCTTGCCCTGCAGTTCGTCCAGGTGCACGCCGGGCTGCACGGTGACGACCAGGTCCCCGGCGGCGTGCTCGACGATCTGGTCGAGCTTGCTGGTCTCGACGATCAGGTCGCAGGTGCGGGGACGCGGGGCCCAGCCGATGCGGCTGCCCGAGCCGCGCGGGACAACGCTCAGGTGCAGTTCGGCCGCGGCCCGCTGCACCGCGGCCGCCTCCGGCGTACTGGCCGGAGTGGCGACGAATCGAGCTGGTTGCCCGGCGACGGCATCGTCCGGCTGGGCCAGGCGAACCTCGGCACACGCCTTTGCCAGCTCGGGCGGGATCAGCTCAGTCATGGCGGCTGCCGCGGTGACCCCTCGTTCCCATCAGAATTGCTCCAACTGACCTGAGGCCACAAGCGGATGCGGTGCGTGCCGGACGCCGGGCACCTCTCCGCACAGTCGCGGGGTCGGGAAAACCTTGCCGGGATTGCACAGGCTGGCCGGATCGAACGCGCACCGGACCAGTTGCATGGTGTCGAGGTCGTCGGCGCCGAACATCTTGGGCATATAGCGGGACTTGTCCACGCCCACGCCGTGCTCGCCGGTAATCGACCCGCCATGCTCGATGCACAGGTCCAGGATCGCGCCCGAGACCTGCTCGGCCGCCTCTTGCTCGCCGGGAACGCCGTCATTGAACAGGACCAGGGGATGCAGGTTGCCGTCCCCGGCGTGGAACACGTTGGCGACGCGGATGCCGGTTGCCGCGGACAGCGCGCTGATCTTGTCCAGCACCTGCGGCAGGGCAGTCCTGGGCACGACGCCGTCCTGCACGATGTAGGCCGGGCTGATCCGGCCGACCGCGGCGAAGGCGGACTTGCGGCCGGTCCAGATGGCCGCTCGCTCGGCCGCATCCTTGGCCGCCCTGATCTCGAAGGCGCCATGGCTCGTGCAGATCTGGCGCACCGCCTGCTCCTCGCGCCGCACGTCGCCCTCAGGGCCGTCAAGCTCGACGATCAGGACCGCGCCCGCTCCGGGCGGGTACCGGCAGTTCACCGCGGCCTCGGCCGCCTCGATCGCGAGGGCATCCATCATTTCGATCGCACCCGGCAGGATGCCGGAGCCGATGATCGCCGAGACTGCGCCGCCGCCCGCGCCCATCGTCGTGAACGCCGCGAGCAGCGTGGTCACCGCCTCCGGGATGGGAGTGAGCTTCACCACGATCTTGGTGACGATGCCGAGCGTGCCCTCCGAGCCGGTGAACGCGCCGAGCAGGTCGTAGCCTGGCGCGTTGCCGGTCCCGTCACCCAGCCAGGTCAGCTCGCCGTGCGGTGTGACGATCTGCAGGCCAGTGACGTGGTGCACGGTGAATCCGTGCTTGAGGCAGTGCGCGCCGCCAGAGTTCTCCGCCACGTTCCCGCCGACCGAGCAGATCACCTGGCTGGACGGGTCGGGCGCGTAGAACAGGCCGTAGGGCTCGGCGGCCTTGCTGACGGACAGGTTCGTGACGCCGGGTTCGACGATCGCGCGGCGGCTGGCCGCGTCAATGGCGATGATCGCGCGCATCTTGGCGGTGACGATCAGCACGCCGTCGGCCCTCGGGAGGGCACCGCCGGACAAACCGGTTCCGCTGCCCCTGGCCACGAACGGCGTGCCGGTGGCCGCGCACTCCCTGACCACCGCCGCCACCTGCTCGGCCGAGTGCGGCAGCACCACGAGGCCGGGGCAGCACCGGTGGGCGGTCAGCCCGTCGCACTCGTAGGTCCGCAGTTCCTGCGGGTCGGTGATGACGCTGTCCGCGCCGCAGATCTGGGCCAGCCTGGTCCCGAGCGCGCTGTCCATCTTCCCAGCATCCCTCGCCGGCCGGCTGGCCGCTACTGGCGGGTCGGCCCGGCCGGCCTTGTCGGCCTGGTTGGCCTGGTCGGCGTCGGCAAACGGTCAGCTCAGCGGACGGCGAACAGCACGATGCTGGCGACGAGCGCGATG
>JASIBJ010000614.1 GCA_030045215.1 Streptosporangiaceae bacterium
AGACCTACGCCCAGCTGTCCGAGGCGGCAATGGCCCTGCCGACGACGAGCCCGAAGTACGTCGCGCTTGAGGCCCAGGTGCAGACCGTCTTCCGCGGTGACGCGCTGCGCAGCATGCTGCTGAACGCGTTCGGCTGGTGGAAGGTCTCCCAGATCGCCTACATCTTCTCGCTCATCGCCTTCGGCCTGGGCGCCATCGCCGTGCTTGCCGGGACCTTCGGCCTCGCCTGGGGCGGGTTCCAGCGGGAGGAAGCCGAGATCGTCAAGCACGCCTCTCACGAGACCATCAAGGCGGCATGACCCCCGCCCGGCAGGACAGTAAGACCATCCAATCCCCTACACATCCGGCCGGTGCCCGTACGGGTGGCCGGCCGGACCGCTGAACGCCATAGCACGGCGATGCCTCCCGCCATGCGGCGCAGGCGGGCAGAGGGGCGGGCGCTGACACCCAGCCGCCAGGGCCATCCACATGGCCCGGCAGCCACCGTCAGCGCCCGCCGAGCCATTCCCGCGACATTCGCGCTCGTGGCCCGCCAGTCAGAGGCATCCTTCCCCGGCGACGCGCAGCACCTCCGCTGACCCCCGGTGTGCTGGCCGTGGCCCTGAGCTAGGCGGGCGGACGCTGGCTCGCCACGAGGTAGTTCGGGTCCGCGGCAGAGGCCTTGCCGGCGCGCAGCACCGCGAACTTAGCGCACAGACCGCCGCCGGTCAGCAGTGCCGCCGACACCGCGGCTGCGGTACGCGAGCGCCGGGCCGCCAGCGCCGCAACCCCGCCGCTCAGAGTGAGGTACCGAGCCAGCGCGAGCACCCGGCCGCTGTCGCCGGTACGGTAGGGCTCTCCTGACGGCCCTGGCCTCGTCTCGAGTCCGTAGCCAGCCGCGCTCTCGACCGCGGCCCCGATCATCGCGAGCCGCCAGGCCGCGTCGAAGTCCCGCCGATCGGCGTACACCGCGCTGGCAGCCAAGCCTGCTGCTCCGGCCGCCGTCATGGCGCCGCCCGCGAACAGCAGCGTGATCTCCCGGTGCGCTTCATGCCAGGCCGGGACCGCGGTATTGCCGAACAGGACGCCTGGGTAGGCGGCCAGCAACGGCCCGGTCAGCGCGGAACCGACGCCGGTGAGCGTGCCGAGCCCGGGCAGCAAACCAGTGACCTCCGAGGCCGCGGCGGCCGACACCAGGCCCGAGTGACTGGCGAGGATCCACGAGCCCATGCTCATCGGTGAGGTCGGCTTAGCGACCCGCAGCATGTTCAGGAACCGCTCGGGCCGTCCCAGTTCGGCCGTCAGGAACGCCCCGCCCGCGTAGGCGCCGAGCGCCGACGCCAGCCGGGCCGTGCGAGCCAGGGATCGGCGCCCCGTCGCATGCGCCGCAGCCCCAACCATCGCCAGCGCACCCGACAGCTCACCAAGGAAAAGGTAGGCGGGCAGGTGCGGCTCCCTCCACCTGGCCACCTTCAAGATGGGCTTGCCGTAGTACGACTGGAACTCGGCCGACGGCACCTGCAGTTGCTCGCTCACGCGCGCCTCCCGGAGAACGCGACCGCGACGCCCGCGGCGAGCACCACGGCTGCGGCGCCCGCCCACTGCCACATCCGCGGCAGGTCCCTGGTCGTCACCACCGGGTCCGGCGGCAGGCCGTAGACCTCGGGCTCGTCGAGCAACAAGAAGAACGCCCCGCCGCCGCCGATCCCGTCCTCGGGATCGTCAAGGTAGAGCCTGGCCCGCGTCTCGCCGGCGGCGTGCAGTTCCTCGAGCCGGGACTGAGCGATCGCCCGCAACTCGTCGAGCGGGCCGAACTGGATGGAATCGGTCGGGCACGACTTGGCGCAGGCAGGCTCAAGGCCTCCGCGCAGCCGGTCATAGCACATCGTGCACTTCCACGCCCGGCCGTCGTCCTCGCGCCTGTCGATGACGCCGAACGGGCACGCGGACACGCAATAGGCGCAGCCGTTGCACACGTCCGGCTGCACGATGACGGTGCCGAACTCGGTGCGCACCAGCGCGCCGGTCGGGCACACGTCAAGGCAGGCCGCATGCGTGCAGTGCTTGCAGACGTCGGAAGCCATCAGCCAGCGGGTCGCCCCGTCCGCGCCCTCGCAGACGTCCGAGCCGTCCGGGCTTTCGACGGGGAAGGTCGCGTGCATGATCAGCTCCGCCGCGCGGCCGTTCGCCGGGACTTGCTGCTCGATGAACGCCACGTGGCGCCAGCTATTCGAGCCCAGCGCGCCGGTGTTGTCGTAGGACATCCCGGTGAGCGCCAGCACGTCACTGTCCGGCTCGGGCAGGCCGTTCCACTCCTTGCACGCCACCTCGCAGGCCTTGCAGCCGATGCACACGCTGGTGTCGGTGAAAAAGCCGACTCGCTGCGGGTGCTCGCCGTAGCCGGCATCACCGGAAACGTCGGCAAGCGGCCCGTACAGGCGGTTAGCCGTCACGATCCCTCCCGCAAGCTGGCCGTCCAGCTGTCCAGCGGATCCAGCCCGGCCTGGCGCCGGTAGGAGTCCACCAGTTCAATCCGTGCGGCGCCGCGCGGCCGCCGCCCGGCCCGGACGTCGCAGGTGGCCACCTTGCTCTCCTGGATCAACACGTTCGGGTCAAGCGCGAACGGCAGCAAGTCATTCACGACGTCGCCGGTGACCAGCCCCTCACTGCCCCAGTGGTAGGGCAGCCCGACCTGGTGCACGACGGCGCCGTCAGCCAGGCGCAGCGGCCGCATCCGGCGGGTCACGAGCACCCTGGCCTCGATGGCGGCCCGAGCGCTGATGATCGTGGCCCACCCGCCGTTCTCGAGCCCGCGCTCGGCCGCGAGCTGCGGCGATACCTCGCAGAACAGCTCGGGCTGCAGCTCGGACAGCCGGGACAGCGTGCGGCTCATGCCGCCCGCCGTGTGATGCTCGGTCAGCCGGTAGGTAGTGAAGATGTAAGGGAACGTGGCGGCGTGGCCCGCGAGTTGTTCGCTTGTTGCCGGGTCCCGCGGATACACGATGCTGGCGGGACTGGTGTCCTGCTTGTAGACGTCGTTGCGCACCGGTGACTCGGCGGACTCGTAGTGCGTCGGCAGCGGCCCGTCCTTCAGCCCTGTCCACACGAACAGCGCGCCCTTGCCGTCCCGCTGCATGATGAACGGGTCGGTCCCGGCCAGCGCGGCCGGGCCGATAGCACCGTCAGGCGGGACGTAGTCGGGAGACTTGGTCTTCTCGAAGTCAGGCACGTCATGCCCGGCCCATTCGCCCTTCTCCTCGTTCCACCAGACGTAGCGCTTCTTCTCGCTCCACGGCTTGCCCTGCGGATCAGCCGACGCGCGGTTATAGAGCATCCGCCGGTTGGCCGGCCAGGCCCAGCCCCACTCCGGCGCGACCCAGGACTGCTCGCCCTGCGGCTTGCGGCGGGCAGTCTGGTTGACCTCGCCCGCGTAACAGCCGGAGTAGATCCAGCAGCCGCATTGCGTCGAGCCGTCCGGCTTCAGCTCGGCGAACCCGTTCAGCAGGGTGCCGTCGGGCTGGCGTCCGTTGATCTCCCGCAGCACCGCCTCGGCGTCCGGCTCGGCCTCGTCGCCGCTCTCCGGGTAGTCCCAGGTGAGGCTGCGCAGCAGCCGGTCGCGCTCGGCTCCGGACCCAGCCACCCTGGCCCGGATCCGCTTGCCCAGGTGGTAGGCGAACCACAGGTCGCTGCGGGCGTCGCCCGGCGGGTCGAGCGCCTTGTGGTGCCACTGCAGCATGCGCTGGGTGTTGGTGAACGTGCCGTCCTTCTCGACGTGCGACGCGGCTGGCAGGAAGAACACCTCGGTCCCGATTTGCTCAGTCGCCAGCTCGCCGGTCGCGATCTCGGGGCTGTCCCGCCAGAACGTCGCGCTCTCGATCACCGCGAGGTCCCGTACCACCAGCCAGTCCAGTTTTGCCAGCGCGAGTCGCTGCAGCCGCGAGCCGGCCGACCCGACCGCCGGGTTCTGGCCCCACAGCAAGTAGCCCTTGACGTTCCCCTCAATCATGTCGAGCACGGTCCGGTACGTGCCGTGATCGCCGGTGAGCCTCGGCAGCAGCGGGAACAGGTAGTCGTTCTTAGCGGTGGCCGCGTCGCCGTACCACGCCTTCAGCAGGCTGACAAGGTAGGAGCGCTTGTTGCCCCAGAAGCCGGTGTCCGGCAGCCGGGTCAGGTAGCCGCCGATGCTCTCGTCCTCGGCCCGCGGCATCGGCAGGTAGCCGGGCAGCAGGTCGTGCAGCGTCGGGATGTCGGTGGATCCCTGGATGCTCGCGTGCCCGCGCAGCGCGAGGATACCGCCACCGGGACGGCCCATGTTGCCGAGCAGCAACTGCAGGATCGCGGCGGTCCTGATGTGCTGCACGCCGGTCGTGTGCTGGGTCCAGCCGACCGCGTACACCCAGGCCGTCGTGTGCTCGCGGCCGCTCGCCGCGACCAGTGTGCGCGCCAGCCGGGTGAAGTCCGCCCGGCTGACCCCGCAGACTCGCTCCACAAGCTCGGCGTCGTACCGGGAGAAGTGTCGCTTGAGGACCTGGAACACGCAGCGCGGATGCGCCAGCGTAAGATCGCGCTCGCCGGTCGGCTGCCAGCTGGAGTTGTCGTAGGTCCTGGTGACCGGGTCGTAGCCAGAGAACAGCCCGTCGCTGTCCTCGGCGTCCTGGTAATCCGCGGGCAGGATATCGGCCGCGTTGGTGTAGGCAGTCACGTACTCGCGGAACTCGTGTCCGCCGGACAGGACGTAGTTGACGAGCGCGCCGAGCAGCACGATGTCGCCGCCGGCCCGGTTCGGCACGTGCAGGTTCGCCAGCGCGCTGGTCCTGGTGAACCGCGGATCGATGTGCACGACCGTCGCGCCGCGCGTCTTGGCCTCGACGACCCACTGGAATGCGACCGGATGGCACTCGGCCATGTTCGAGCCACAGATCACGATGCAGTCGGAGTTGATCAGGTCGCGCGGGAACGTCGTGGCGCCGCCGCGGCCGAAGCTAGTCCCCAGACCGGGGACGGTGGCGGAGTGTCATATCCGCGCTTGGTTCTCGATCTGGATGGCACCGAGCGCCGTCCAGAGCTTCTTCATGAGGTAGTTTTCCTCGTTGTCCAGGGTCGCGCCGCCCAGGCTGGCGATGCCCATCGTGCGCCGCACCGCCTTGCCGTCGCGCTCGTCCTGCCAGGTCTGCGCCCTGCTTGCCACGACTCGGTCGGCAATCATGTCCATGGCCGCGTCGAGGCTCAGCGGCTCCCACGCCCGGCCGAACGGCCGCCGGTACAGCACCTTGGTCTGCCGGGTTGGCGTGGTGACCAGTTGCTTGCTCGCCGCGCCCTTCGGGCAGAGCCGCCCGCGCGATACGGGCGAATCCGGATCACCTTCGATCTGCGTCACGGTGTCCTTGCCGTTGACCGCCGACACATAGACCTTCTGGCCACAGCCAACCGCGCAATACGGGCAGATCGAGGCAACAACGCGGTCCGCTGAGGCTGTCCGGGGCGCGGCCGCCTCGGTGTGGGGCGAGCGCACGGCTGCCCCGCGGCCTAGCCGGTCGCGCCCGGTTAGCTGCCGCAGCGCAGGCCATCTCGCGATCCTGGTCGGCTCCACGTCCTCATCCAAGCAACTCATCACCGGGGCTAGCAAGGCGGCCCGGGCCCGCGCGACCCCAGCCGGGGTGACGGCAACCGGACAAGAGTAGTCACGCTCGACACCGCGCTGAAGCGGACCTTGCTGAACTAGCGGGCTGAGCCAGCCCTCCGCTTGCCGCCGTAGGCTGACTTACCGGCCCTTCGTTGGTGGCCGGTAAGGAAGGCGAGGCGATGACAGGGCGGACCGCACGGCGACGCGTGCTGCGCGTCTTCGTGCCCGCCGATGCGCCGGCGGAGGCCACCCTTAGCAGCCGGGCCGACTTGCTCGCGGCAGAGGAGCCGCTTGGGATCCGGATCGGCGGCCAGGCGGTCAGCATGACCATGCGCACGCCCGGCGATGACATCGACCTGACCGCGGGGTTCCTGCTGAGCGAGGGAATCGCGGCCAGCGCTGCGGACATCGAGTCCATCCGGATCTGCAGCGGAGAGCGCTGCGGTCACGGCGACCACGACGGCATGGGCAACATCGCCGACGTGACACTGCGCGGCGGCGTGCACGCGCAGGCACCGCGCCGGAATTTCCTCACCACCAGCGCGTGCGGCGTGTGCGGCAGGGCCAGCATCGCCGAACTGCGCATTACCAGCCCCTATGACCTTTTCGCCGACAAGGTCGTCGTCACCGCGGCCGCGCTGACTAGGCTGCCCGGCCAGCTCAGAGAGGCTCAGCGGGTGTTCGAGCGGACCGGCGGGCTGCACGCGGCGGGCCTGTTCACCGCCGACGGCGAGCTACTCGCCAGCCGCGAGGACGTCGGACGGCATAACGCGGTCGACAAGGTCGTCGGCTGGGCACTGCGGGGAGATCGCCTGCCACTATCGGGCTGCGTGCTGCTGGTCAGCGGCCGGGCCTCGTTCGAACTGGTGCAAAAGGCGGTGCTGGCCGGCATCCCCGTCCTCGCCGCCGTGTCCGCGCCGTCGTCGCTCGCAGTCGAGCTGGCGCACGAGGCCGGCCTGACCCTGGTCGGGTTCCTGCGCGGCGGCTCGATGAACGTCTACACAGGCGAGGAACGCGTCGCCTAGGCCGGACCGGCCGCGCCCGCCCACTGGTGCCGCTGGCCTGCATGCAGCCGCGCGTAGATCCGGTCCCGCAAGTCGTTCGCCTCGGTATCGCTGATGCTGCGGTCCAGCCGCCTGAGCACCACCCGGACGAGCAGGTTGTGCTGGCCGGGCCGCGCGCCCAGGCGGGCCGCCGCTTGGGCCGGCAGCTCGGCGCAGGGAGTCGACGACAGGATCGCCACGTCCTCGACCGCGTCGGCATCTGCGCCGAGCGCTTCGCGCACCTTGTCGCCGAGCGTCTCGGCGTCCTCGATGCCGTCGACCGCGATGGACAGGTCGCGCCGGATGGCCGGCTGACTGGAAACCGGACGATACACCTGCAAATCCCGCATCTGGCCCGCTACCCTCCGGTCGGCCGATCGCAGCAGCCTGATGTCGGGTATCTCCTTGCGGAGCATGAGCAGCCGGTCAAGGCCCATGCCCAGGGCCAGGCCCGTGTAGCCGCGCAAGCCCGCCCCGGCCAGCACGTCCGGGTGGGCCAGGCCGCACTCCCAGACCTCGACCCAGGCACCGTCGCGAGCCACGTCCACCTGCCGACCGCCCGTGGTGTACGGGTGCGACCTGGCCAGCTCGCGGCTCGGCAGGCCAGGTACCGTGGCGGCAAGCAGCGCCGCGATCATCTCGTCCAGGTCGCTGGCAGCGAGCGGGCGCCGGCTGATTCGCCACAGGTCGAGCTGATGCGGAGTTCCGGTGTGCTGCCAGTCGATGGCATCCCGCCGGTAGGCCATGCCCGGGCAGACGAGCAGCACGTCATCGGCGGGATCGGCCGCCAGCCGCCGCAGTGCGGCCGGCACGAGCGCGGTGGCGTGAGCCCGCAGCATGCGCGTGTCATCGACGTACCTGCTGTAGCGCGCGTCCCTGGTGACGTCGGCCGGATCGTACCCAAGCCGGTCGTAGTTGTCGGCAATGGGCACTATCCGCGGACCTCGGGACCAGCGGACCTCACATCGCGCGCCCCAGGCGCCCGCGAGCGCGGCGACCGCCGCGCCGGCTATCAGCTGGATGGCGTGCGGGCCGTCGGCCGGATCGGACAGGTCGGGTATGGCGAGATCGCGCTCGAGCTGAGCCGGGCTGAGCACTGCGTGCTGAGGCTGGGCAGACATGATGTCCTCCTGACGATGGAGTCGGATGCCGGAGGTTCTCCCTATCCGGCGACTCGATCGCAGGCTGCCTGCGGTTATGGCGCGGCTACGCCTCCCGATCACCCAGCCGGGGCGGGAGGCAGCTAAATCGGCGCGCAACCATGGCTTTAGGGTATGCGGCCCCGGCCACGGCGGCCAGCCGTTAACGCGCCCCTGCCCCGCACTGCGGGCCGCACTGTCTGTGCCAGACTGGCCACGGACAGCAGCGCTGGAGGTCAGGCATGGCACACGCGGTGGTGCATTTCGAGATCGGCGGCCCGGACGACCAGGAGCTCGCCGAGTTCTACGGCAGCTTGTTCGGCTGGAGCATGCGCCGTGTGCCCGGCAGCGACTACACGCTGGTGGACACGTGCGGCGGTGAAGGCATCAATGGCGGCGTTTACAACAGCGCCGCCGGCGTACCGTCCGTCACGTTCTATATCGAGGCTGATGAGCTCCAGGCCCTCCTGGACAAGATCAACCTGCTGGGCGGCAAGACGGTGACCCCCATCACCGATCTGCCGGGGATGGTCACCTACGCCAGGTTCGAGGACCTGGACGGGCTGGTCGTCGGCCTGGTGCTGGGACCGGACGATCCGGGGGCGGCCGGGCAGTCGGGAGTGCCCGGCCCGTCCGCCGGAGGCGGCGCGCCGGTGGACTGGTTCGAGGTGCTCGGGTCCGACGCCGACCGCAGCCAGCGGTTCTACGC